>DATMMJ010000228.1:0-15116 GCA_035569795.1 Puia sp.
TGCAGAAATGTGTTGTTATTACCATATGCGTTCAAACGCCAATCCGCCTGTTCAAGCAGTGCCGGACTTTTTTGATTATGAATTGTGGACCGGGCCGGCACCCATGCGCCCTTTTGATGGTTTGCCGCACCGTGGCTGGTGGCGCGCCTTCATGGAATATGGCAACGGCATTATGGGCGACATGTGTATCCACATGTTCGATGCAGTCCGGTGGATGTTGGATCTTGGTTGGCCTAAAAGCATCTCGTCCAACGGAGGCATCTATGTAGATAAAACAGGTAAAAGCAATATTGCGGATACACAATCTGCGGTCTTCTCTTACGACGAAATGGAATGTATATGGGAGCATAGAACCTGGGGAACTGCGGCCGATCCCGATTATCCATGGGCCTTTAAAATTTATGGAGATAAAGGAACGCTCTGCTGTGATGTATGGAAATATGATTTTATCCCTGAAGGTGACGGCAAAAGGTTGCATGGCGATCTGTTATGGGAAAAAGAAAAATATCCTGAAGATCTGATCGAGCCAGACATAGAACTACATGTGGCATCTGCAACCCGCAGGCACATGTTGAACTTTTTGGAAGCAATTGATAAAGGCACAAGGCCAGTTGCCGATATTGAGCAAGGACATATTTCTACCGCAAGCTGCATCATCGCTAATCTAGCCATGCAATTACAAAGACAATTAAGTTACGATCCAGTAAAACGCGAAATAACCGGTGATGCGGAAGCAACAAAATTACTGCAGAGGAAATACCGTTCACCATGGGAGCACCCCTTGCCCGGGAATGTGTAAGAGTGAATAGCAGTATTTATTATCCTGGCTGTCCCTCGAGTGTGATCGCTAAAAAAATTATTTGCCAGCAACAACTTCGCTTACGAGCAGTTTCATTTTTTGCAGACCTGTTTGAGCAACTTGGAAAGCATCCTGTTTCCAGTACGTTTCATTGAACAGTTCCAGCGATAAGATTTTTGTGCCACCCATTGCCATTAAGTCGCGCAATATTTGTTTAATTGGTGCAACTCCATCCCCCGGGTACACACGGTCACTGTCTGTTTGCTGTTCTACAGGTTTGGAGGCAGGATAGTCATTCATATGGATAATATCGATCACTTTGCCGTTGACCAGTTTCAGGCCATTAAAACCGGAGCCGCCCCTGAAAAGATGAAATACATCGGGCAAGATGCGGGCCTCTGCATCATCAGCGGCAGCGGCGATGGCGAGCGACTGGCCAAGATTATACAGTGTTCCCGAAGCGCCCCAGAATTCAAGCAGCGGCATCACCTTATATTTTCTTCCAAGCACCAACGCTTCACGATAACGCGCACCTGCTTTTTGAAAGTCTATCGAACCGTTACGATCCACACCCGCAGGCGGTGCCGCTATTCTCTTGCAACCAAGTGCAGCCATTAATTTCATTTCTTCTCCCAGCTCCTTCAGCCCCTGTTTCCGTTTGGCATCGTCGTCCACCATCCAGGTTGTGAAACTAATGGCATCCTCAACCGCAATGCCTTTTGCTTTTATAAAAGCCGCCAAAGACTCAACCGAATTCCCCTGGTTTAGATATTCCTGTACGTCGCTTACCCAAAGTTCCACGCCATCATAGCGGGCCTTAGCTGCAATGTCAATATTGCTGAGTAGGCCGAGTCGCTGGCCTCTTATAGTGCTGGTATTTAGGCAAAATCGAAAAGGTCCTTGCCGTGACGCAGTGGCTCTTGCCCACGAATAGGGCACAAAGGACGCTGCTGTTGCAAGTATAGAAAGCTTAAAAAGTTCCCTTCTGTTAAGCATAGCGCGCTAGTAATAATATTTGTAAGATAAACTTTTTTGCTTTCAGATATCCTTGGCAATACCAGTGGCTCTCTCCTGCGACAAGCAAGACCTACATGCGTTACTAACATTCCAGGATGTTCAAATATTGACTTTGCTTTTCTATTATTGTTTCATTTCGCCCCGCCATGGTACCCCCTTAGCTATTATTTGATTATTAGTGATGCTATCTGGTACCGTAATTACTTAAACGAACCGCGAGGCGCCTTTTATCCAAGCCTTGAAAGAGGGCGTGCAATAAGGTAACAATGAAAAATAATTCGGCAAGATGAAATTGATAAGGAAATAAAAACAAAAAAGGAAAGCCATGATACAACAAAAGTGCAATGATCATCAGCGACAGAACAGTTCCGTGCCTTTGGAATTTTAGCGCAATAATGTAAAGAGGAAATATCCATTGGATCAGTGAATATCCGGGGCGAGGAGCTACGATAAAAAGCTCCAGTAGTATATATAAGAGGAAGCCAAATAAAAACAGGCTGTCCGAATCCCGTGACTCGGGAGGAATTCGATAAAACAACAGCGATAGTCCCGCAATGAACCCGGCGTAAATGATTAGCGAATATTTTAGACTCAATGTGCGGCCTGATAAATTGAAGTAAATGTACATTGGGAACAGCCCGCCAGTTTCAAAATCTTTATATCTACGCAGGTTGTTCATTCCTTCAATTTCGCCAAGTTTCTCCGGGCCTTCAACATTTCCCAAAATGTTCTTGTCAATTACCGAAAAATCTGAATAGGCTTTCATGGTCTTGGCATAGTCCTCCCATAGGCCCGGATCCGGCGCAACGAAAAGTATACAACCCGTGACAAAACCCATAATATTTCCGATGAGCCACTGTCTTTCTGATTTACCGAAAAAGGCCAGCCCAACGACCGCTGCCAGTGGCCGAAGTAGAATGAGTACTCCGCATACAAAACCCGAAATCAATTTAGCGTGTCTGAGTTTGGAGTGAAATAAATAATAGGACAAAGCCACAAAAAAAGTGTACAAGGTATAAACCTGGCCCCTTTCAATATTGAATAGCCAGTTATTGCTGCAAATCAGACCCAGAATAATAATGACGGAAGGATAAAAAACTGGCTTCCCAGGATGACTCAGGATAATGAACAAAATGGTTCCTCCCAATAGTAAATAAAGCATGCATGTCCAAATCCGCCTTACATTCAGGTACGGCAGGATGGACAAGGGATAAATTATGTAAAGCATGGCTGGAGTAACGGAGGTTCCGCACACCGTGCGGTTGCTGTATTGATTGGGATCTAGAAAATAGGACCCATCAGACTTTTTCCACTGATACAAATATGGCGAATGTGCACTAGATAAAAGCCGCGATGCAATGGTGCGGGCACGAAGATCACATCCGCCATATTTTTCCGAATAATACCAGGATTTTGCAACTGATAAAAACAAGATGCCGACAGTGATAGAGAATACCATCCATTTATTCAATCGCATAGGTACACGATAAAATCTTAATGATTAAATAGCACGATCTTTCCCGGATTTATTCCTGCTGCTAGGGAATATTCAAGTTTGCCAGTTTTATCAAAAGCATATACAGAACCGTTTGAGATGTCATCTTTGGCATCCCCAATAAAAACTTCCCCATTTGCCGAATTGATAGTGATTGCAAACGGGTTAATTATGGGCGTACCGTCCGTAATAAAATTGTCGCTGACCTTTGTCATTGTTTCTGCGATATAGATTGCTATATTTCCGTTACCGGTAACAAAGTATAGCGAGTCTCCCTGGATCGTCATGGGCGCAATGCTCGACAAATACATGGGTGTTTGTGATTTTACCAGGTCGGTTTTGCTGTCGATAATCGTTACCCCCCCTACTGTTGGGGTATCAGGTGAGCTGTTGAAACCATTAACAAAAATAGCATCCGGCCGGGACGCCACGTAGATATTTCCAAGAGCATCGGCAACTACACTCATTGGAGACGGTATGACCGTTATCTTTTTAGTTTCGGTCATTGTGTTCAGGTCAATTACTGAAACGGAGTTAGAAAGTCCGACTCCTGAATTAGCCACGTATAGTTTGCCGTTAGCAATGGCCATGCCTTCCGGATAGCGGCCGACAGTAATATATTTTGTAATCGATAACGTTACTGTATCCATTACAGCTACTGTGCCATCATAACAACTGATAAATGCATTGCCCTTGTAAAATATAATGTTCCTGGGCTCTCTTCTGTCCCAATATAAAGGAGGTGCAATCACATAATTACTTATTAAAAGGCTGTCCTGCTTAATTAATCTAGCCGTTCTGGGATCGACGATATCTACCACACTGGAAATCGTGGCGACAATGTACATTTTGGAACCATAAATAGCCATGTCGTTGCCAATCGCGCCAATTCCCATTGTGTTGGCAACGCTATAGGCATCCGCAATCAACGCCTTTGTTGACTGGTTATAGAAGGTCAATGAGCTATTGTATTTGATACTGCTGCCAATTCCGCTTCCCTGGTTAAGTATAAATATTCCGCTTCCAAGGTTATTAGGGTTATTGGTTGTCGGCATTACCATTTTTTGCTGGCATGATGCCACCAGAGTTACGCATGCCATTGACATTAAAACGCTACGGAATCTTGACTGCTTCACGTTAATTAATTTTTAGATGATGATTTCAAATGAAAACAATAGCAGGCAAAGTGGGCTATTGCGGTCTCAATGAGCAAGAGAAAAAAAATGAACCATATTTTATAATATTTTACACCAAGGACAAAAATATCTTGATGAAGAAGGTCAAATCTGCGATTTCAATAGGGCGCTGATGCTTTACTACTTTGCTTGTGCTAATTTTGGAGAAAAGAGGGAAGCCACTAAAAAGCAGATAAACGCCTTTTTGCATCTATATTTTCCCTTTATGTCTAAAATATGCAGTAATCACTCCATTCATTAGTAATATTGATTTTTAGGAAAACCAATCTTGTATTTAACAAACCAAAAATTAGCATCAAATGAAAAAGTATTATTTTCTTGCCGCCGCGGTTCTGATGGCTGGGTTATCGACTTATGCTCAAAAAAAATCGGCATACCATATCAGCGCTTCATTTCCCATTAACAGCGGTGGCGGTTATGATTACTTGACTGTAGACCCAGCTTCTGAAAAATTGTATGTTTCCCACGGATCGCAGGTTAATGTGTTAAACAAAATTACTGGGGATTCAATTGGTGTAATTAAGACTGAAAAAGATGTGCATGGGATTGCTCTGGTACCAGTTTTGGGCAAGGGCTATATTAGTAACGGCAACTTAAATAAAGTATTGGTATTTGACCTGGCAACCAACAAAGTACTTAAATATGTAGCGACTGGAAAATTTGCCGATGGAATTTTCTATGATGATTTTTCAAAAAAAGTGATTTCTTGCAACGGAATGAGCAAAAATATGACCGTGATCGATCCGGCCGCCGATACAGTGTTTGCTACCATCCAATTGACAGGCTGGCCCGAAACTGCGGTAAGTCATGGCAAAGGAAATATCTACGTGAACAATGCCGAAAAAGGCGAGATGGATGTGATAGATGCAAACACTTTTACCATTGTACATAACTGGCCAAACAAACCCGGCACCGGCGCCTCTGGCCTGGCCATTGACCGGGAGCATATGCTTTTGTTTGCAACTTGCGGCAACAAACTCATGATAGTGATGGATGCTCGGAGTGGTAAGGTAATAACCAGCTTGCCAACTGGCGACGGTGCCGATGGCGCGGGCTTTGATGACCAATTAAAAACCGCATACTCATCAAACGGAGACGGTACCTTGACGGTTGTAAAAGAACTGTCTGAAGGTAGCTTCGTGGTGGCTGAAAATGTAGCGACCAGGACAGGTGCAAGGACTATTGCTGTTGACCAGAAAACACACAAGATTTACCTGCCGTCAGGATCATTTAAGCCTGCCACAAAAGAGTCCTTTCGCCCGCAAATAATACCGGGAACATTTAGGATTTTGGTAGTAGAACCGCAGCCTTCATTAAAATAAAAGCCCCATGCAAGGTAGCCTCTAAAATAGTTCTCTCTTTACCAATATGCATCCTCGTCTTTTGTCTTCAGAACGCGATGCTAAAGGCAATTTGTCAACAACTTTTATTTGAGATCAATAGGGCAATCTTGTTCAAAGAGAGTTGAATTCAGGTCGGCTATCTCTGGTGATGATAACCAGGAACAAAAAAAACTGCTTGGTGTCATTTTTTTTCAAGCACTAAAATAACTTTATTGAAATCTGAAGAGGCGTTGATGATTTTTTTAAATTCTTCAAATTGGCTTAAAGGATAAAAAGTTTTTCGATAATCTTCCATAATATGGATAGATAGAACATTGTCCTTGATCGTATAAGAGGAAACAAATTGCATAGTTATTTCCTCCTTGTCCTTAAAGACTTGTTCTATTTTTAAATCTTCCAAATTCTTAATTACATACCCATCTGGTATAGTAAAATCTATCTTCCTTTCTTCGAAATGACCATAATCAATTTTGATGGGAAGCTGCCTGGTCTTTTCCTGATACATTTCAACTTGAGGACCTATCGCAAGACCAATCTTAACAAGAAGTTTGTTCCCTGCCTTTTCCAGCAACTCACTTGATTTCGCCTTTGTGTGCAACACAAAAGGCACATTAGCATTCTCGTTTTCGAAATCCAGGTTTTCTATTTCGCTTGAAAGCATATTTTCAGAACTGGTAACCGATTTTGACAGCTGTTTGATATTTCTTTGGCTCTGTTCAGCATTTGTAAAATTGAATGCCTTTCTGAACATTGGGGCAGTATAACCACTATATATTTGTCTGACATCGAACACCAAGGAATCAAAGGTTTTATTCAGTTCGATTTTGGATTCAATGTTATTGAAAGTTTTGCGATAATCTTCCAGCTCAATTGGTTTGATCTCGCCAATGGCTGTAGCAAAATTCCCTATTGTGGTTCGCTTGCAAAAAAGCCCGTTAGCCGCGCCCCATAATGGCGGAATCCAAGGATAACGAAATTCTGGTTTAGTGGGTGCAATAAACTTCGTCTCTGCAGGGAAGTATACCAGGGGATACTCACAGCTATTCCAATTTTCAAACTGCCTGTCGATTAATATCGCGTCCCTGTCTCCTGCCAATACGAACTGATAGTCTATGCCAAGCTCGAAGTATATAGCGCCAAATAGGCGCATAATACCCGTCACTCCCGTTACTTTGCTCTGCAATATCTTTTCAACCTTATTGGCCTCGTCCGATCTCAGTTCTTCCTTAACTGCAAAATTTTTCTTCAGGAAATTCTCGACGGCCATGATTTTAGCCGGCTCATCATCGAGGGATGCCCATCCATTCGCTTTTGATAATTCACTTATTTTTTTGGATTCTTTTTCTGAATAATTTGTATATAACCCATTAATTCTTTTTGCCAAATCATTCCAGGTAAAAAGTCTTTGATCTTTTTGCGTTAAGTTATTGTAAGAAAGTTTGTATTCCAGCCTCATCAGATTGACATCATAGGAAGCATATTTTTCGTTTTCGGCGCCACTGACATCACTCAGCTCCCTGTGGATAATTCGTTTTTCTTTTTTCAGGGTGTCTGTTCCCGTAGGCGAACAGTTAAAAGATTTTATATCAAATTTTAGCCTCTCCGGTGCGATGAGTTCATAGCAGGTTGCTAAGACAGGGAATCTTGATTGCAGTATATCTCGTCCAAAATAGGACGTTGGGCGCTTAAAGGTGTAGTAATATTCAATTTCAGCACCCTTTTCCACACCCTCCATCGCAAAGATTTTATAGCTATTCCCCCCCTCTTGAATGTCCTTTATATTATTTTTATCCAGCTCCAATATCTTTCCTCCTGGCAGGATAGTACGGGCTTTGACATCAATAATTTCTGTTGATTCTGTGATGCCGAGGTAAATTTTATTAAATACCTCTATGCCCCGGTCATCATTCACATGCACAATTTTGTGCTGCGTATAATATAATGCAACCTGGGTCTTTGACTCATCAACAAATTCCAACCTCCGGTTGTCAGATATAATGACGGCCGATTCTTTATTATATTTTTTATCGATTGAATGTATTATTGGATTTTCATCCCACTTTTCTGTTTGGATTTCTTTGGGTTGGCTGAACAGCAGTTGCATTGACGCCAAAAAACAGATGCACAAAAAATAATGTTTTTTCATATAGACTAATTTTTAGAAAGGCTTAATGTTTCTTTATATAATGGGAACAGGTTTTCCAGCACTTTGTTCCACGATTCAAAATCTTCTTTCGTTATCATGAGGTGATCATTGTCAAATTCCTGCGTCATTATTACCTGATCACCTTTTTGGACATATTTTATATCAAATCCCCAAACCTTATTATGATAGGATTTACTTGCAGGCAAATAGCTGACTTTATAACCTTGTGGTATATTGAGGACTGTCGTATATCTTCTTTCTGATACAAAATTGTATTCAATGGGCATTTTCCGTTTGGGGTAATCAATTTCTTCGTGCTCATAGAATTTGAATAAATTAAGATTTAAATAGTATTCGCTACCTATTTTCTTGGCAAAATCGAGCAAAGTAAAATCTGCATACAAAGTGATGTCGTCGGTTGTAGCTCCTTTTTTGACATCAAAAGTATCCAGCTGAAATTTATTAGAACCCCTCTGAAATTCTTCTTTCATATTATCTTTCGCATCCTTCCTGTCTGCGTACATCAGCTTTCCATACTCATGCATAGAGAAGTAACCTTTCAGCTCTTTTTTTATTTTTCCCCTGATTGTTTTTTCAGTAAGCCCGATCCATGTCGTATCAATAAGCCTGTTATTGCTTTTTTCAATGATGGGTACTTTTAAAATCTTGTACTCATTTTCATTGATCGCTATCATCGCCTCTTTATCCTGGATTGAATAAGAAGGCTTCCCAAAAACACAGGTTGGATCTGTCCCATCCAAAAAAATATAATCCCCATTTAGCATAATAGTGCAAATCATATGATTGCTTACAAGTGGCAAAGGGACTTCGCTGAACTTGTAAGGAAGGCTGCGCGAACCAATCCAGGTAAAATAAGCAGGGACGCCCGCTACTTTCATCATCATTGTTAATATGCTCGTCATGTCTTTGCAATCACCAAAACGCCTGTTGCAAACAACCGAAGCATCCCTCGGCACAAAACCTTCCATACCTTCTTCAAAGGCCACATATTTTATGTGCTGTTGTACCCAGAAATAAATTTTTCTCGCTTTGGCTTCCATCGAGGCCTCGTTTGCTGTCAAAGAATCAACAACATTTTTCAGCTCTGGGCTGATTGCAGAATTAATGGGTTTAATATAGCTATAGCTAAGTTTATACAAATCTTGAAGACTTGATAAGAATGGGACCATTGCACCATTTTCATCTTTATATTTTTCTATATAAAAAATCACATGTGTCGAGTACCAGGAGGAATTGGGTGCATCCGCGTAGCTCTTTTCTGCAGGACAGTCCTTATATTGGAAAGTATAAATTGTGTATTTACGCTTATTTTCTATGTTAACGGTCACTTTGCTTGAATCAAGCCCCATGATAATATATTTCAATGATATGTCTTTTGAGCAAGTGACCTTGAGCTCACTGTTTAGTACAGGGATGTAATTTGAAAAATAGAATGGGGATAATAAATGAGGATCGGTATTTTGCCATGAGACACGCAGGTTACCAATAGCGCCTGGCCCCGCAGATGGGAAATTGAAAGATGTTTCCTTGAAATCATCATAAAAAACAAAGCTTTCTTTGGTAGTGTTCGTCTTGAATTCGCTGACTTTTATTTTTTTTTCATTGGGTGTTTGGGTATATGCCTGATAGGATACTAGTTTCTGAAAGCTGCTATGATAAAAACCGAAGTCGCTCAAGAAAGCTGCTGATGCGCTAGAGAGGTATTCTATTTGTTCTGATTCATCGCTTTCTACGTGAGGCCGGCCATCCTTTACATCAATGGTGTACCCCAGTATTTTGTTAAGCATGACAGCCTTTTCATCAGGGAATTTCTTTCTGATCGAGTCAAGGCTTTGAGCGCTCGAAGCGCTACCCAACAAAAATGCCCAACTAAAGACATAAAGAAAAATCAATGCCTGTTTATTTTTCATTTTTCGATGATAAGAGTTTGCCATAATAATAGCGCATGGTTTTATGCAATTTGCCAAGCTCATCAAAGTATTTTGCAGGACCTTGACAGAGCCCGTTTTCAAAATATGATTCTTCTTTCAGAATACCTGAGCTATAATAATCCCTACAAAGCCCGTTGAGGTTATTTTGAGAATAGTTGTAATCGAGCTTTAATTTCCCATCCGGGAAGTATTCTTTGTAGCTACCGTTATATATACCGTACCCTACCGAAGTAATTAAGCGAATATTGTTATTTGAATAGTATAGACAATCTGTCCCGTTAGGTTTGCCATCATTAAAATTGCACTTTCTTGATATGCTCCCATTGGGAAAATAGGTTTTTAGGGTGTCCCGAGCAACGTTGATTGGGATTTGTGCAATTAGTTTCCCCTCTTTTCCAATATAGGTATAAGTTTTAGCATCATCTTTTTCATATTTGACCTGGTATGCCAACATCCCATTTATATCATATTTTTTTAAGACCCCTTCCCTAAAACCACCCTTGTAAAATGCCTCGTATTCTGTTTGCCCACTCGGGTAAATATTTTTTCTTAATCCGTCCATCAAGTCTTCCTTATATTCAGCGGTGGTTGACAATTTTCCATCTTCATCGTATGATTTCCAAGAGCCTGTTTTTTTCCCCCTGAAAAACTGCCCTTCCGTATTTTTTAATCCTCCATAGTAAAAGCTCCTGTACAGACTATCGGCCATATCGTTTTTATAAAAGGATATGCTTTCTGTTGACCCGTCAAAATAATAAGTTGTATACAACCCCTCAAAACCTCCGCGCACAAAATCTGCCTGAACCATGGGCTGACCATTAGGATAGATAAGGAGGTATTTCCCGGAGTATAATGGAAACGAATCTTTTAGCATTATTAGGCCCAGACTGTCAAATTGGGTTAGTGTTTCCAACCAACCATTATTAAATTTTTCTTCCAAAGATTTTCTGCCATTGGGTAAGAACTCCTCTTTGTACCCATCGGCCTCACCATTTAGAAAATATGATTTAGAGCTTAGTTTACCCAGTTCATCATAATAATCCCACTCACCCTGCGCCTGCCCTTTTATAAACCATCCCTCAGATTCCAAATGGCGGTTATCGTAAAAACCCTTGTAATATCCGTCCTCATTGTCATCCGTCATATTTATTTCCGACTTTTCATTTCCATTCAGATAAAACGTCAATGAAGTCCCGTTCGTTTTCCCATCTTTGTACTCATTGATCTGATTGATTTTGCCTGAGGCGTAAAATATTGTATCAGCACCCTCAAGATTTCCATTCTTATTATATCTCTCATGCGATTTTTTTGAGCCGTCAGCCGTAAAAGATATAATATCCGTCATATTTTTCTGTCTCTCTGATGTGCTTATCACTTTGCCAGTTTTCTCAAGGAATTTTGCAGAGATGACAATTCCATTTACATAATCATATTTTGAATAAATATTGCCATCCAAGTCATAATGGAGCGCTTCCCCCGTAATCAACCCTTGTTTATAATTGTACTTGCTTGCAAGCTGGCCAGTTTCATAATATTCTTCATTGGGCCCTTCCTGCTTATCACTAATGTAGTACCGTTTTTCTTTCAGTTTGCCGTCTTCAAAATAGTATTTCCAATCACCTACCGTTATCCCATTTTTCAATTGGCCTTCATCCGATAATGATCCGTTTTCATAAAAAGATTTGTAAGGGCCTTCCAGTTTCCCATTTTCATATTGAGTCATTTCTTTTGTGCCACCTGTTTTAAAATAGACCTTATACAAACCAGATTGAATATCCGCATTGTAATGGCTGACGGACATGATATTACCATTTGAATAATATTGCGTCTCTTCTCCCTCCTTTTTCCCCAGCTTGTAGTGCGTAGTTGATTTTATATTGCCTGCATAATAGTAGCTTGTTGTAACACCTTCTTCCAGGTCATTAGCATAAAAAACACGGGAAGATATCTGTCCATTTCTAAAAAAGTATTCCTGTTCTCCATAGAGCTTACCTTTGATATAATGCTCTTTTGCCTGCAGGCTTCCCGAATAATAATAAAATGACCAATCACCTTCACGATCTCCCATGTCACTATACTGACCTTTGCTTTTGAGGTTGCCTTCAGCATAGAAAAATTCCCATGGACCTATATAAATTTTATTGTTGTCCTTCCGGACACCTTTCCCATTCAGGTTTCCCTCGTCAAAAACAAAACGTTCAAGAACTGCTGCCCTTTTTTTGAAAAATAATTCCCGAGTCGATCTAAGCTCATCAAAATAAGCAGCTGCGTCCGATACCAGACCCTGAATCTCCTTTTTCATTTTTTTATTGTATTCTTTAATCTGGGCGATCTGAACCCCGGCAAACAGGTGATTTATGAGCAGTTCAAATTGATGGGAATTATAAACTTGATTATAGAACGGAAAATAATATTGCATATAGAAGTCCTGGTCGTGTTCATCGTATTGCAGCTTTTCAAGAACAACCTGTATCTGCCGAGAAATCGCATCATCCAGCGCAATGATGGGCTTGTATTGCTTATCAAGAGCGATTCCGGATAAGACAATTTCTTCTATAGCCTTGTAATTTCTCTCGGGATTATTTATTCGCTTGTTCTTATAATCAAGGATTTCATCTTTACTCAATGCTATTGAATTCAATAATGAAATTGACCTGGATGTATACTTGCCCAATGGATTCATCAACAGATAACCCATAAAACTCAGGAAGGCTGGGATGATTTTTCCCTGCCTTAAAGTGGCCATGCCCAACTGAAAATGGGCGCTGTACATATAGGGGTCAATCAGCAGCGTCTTCTGGAACATCTCTTGCGCCTTCTCCAGGCTGTCTAAAAACAACATCACAATGCCCTTGTTGAAATAAAGCAACGAATAGCCGGGGTATTTTGCAATGGCTGCATCAAAAACCTTCAGCGCCCTATCGGATTGACCCATGTCACTTAATGTATTGCCATAAGTATTAAAAATCTCCGGCTCGAATTCTCTTTGGTTTTTTAAGGAAAGCGCCTCTTCACAAAAGGATATACTCTTTGTATACTGGCTGTCAGCTTCGCAGCTTAGCGCTTTTTCAAATAATGCCCGAACATAATTTGTGTCGCTCCGCCCAATCTTATCATACAATAAGATGGCCTTTTTGTATTCTGCGGAATCATAGAGTATTCTGCCTTTTACCAATAGCTCACCTGAATTGATGAGCTCAATATTTTGCGCTGACGAATTAGTGTAAATAGAAATGATCAGGAAAAAGAAAAGCAGAAAGTTCTTCATCAGGTTAGGTTCAAATTAGGGGTTTAGGTAGAATCTAAGGTTGCCAAAAAGGAATAAAATCTAAATAAAAGAAAAATATTTCACTATTTTTTTAAATATGATTTAACTCAAAAAAATTGGTTTTCTAACCGCTGGTCGCAAAATACTACAAAGAGAAAAGATGTAAATAATTAATGGGCCTACCATACAGACTAATTTCTATGTTTACAGCCCTTAAAATTTTGAGAGCGCAATATTCGGAGCCAGTTGCAATGGAATGTACGGAATAAATGCGTCAAAGGGAAATCTTATTTGGAAAATTTTTTAAGAGACGCCGTATTATTTTACTAACCCGTGCGCAATGGATTCATCAGGAAAATTATAACATAGGTCTGATTCGGGTGAACTGAACTAAGAATTTAAAAAATCGTTTCCCACAGCATTTGCATCAGAGGAGCGCCAGATTGGTAAGTTGATAAAGGCCAATAAGATATGATTTTAATGTCTCTCCAAACTGTACTATTTTGATACACCACCTGTCCTATTTAGGAAGGTCGCAGGTTCAAACAAAGGAAATGTCACTTGCGTGATAATTTTTTGCTTTATTTTCAAATAGAGTATGATCAAATATTGTCTATTTCAGATAAAGGGTGAAATGATTTATGTTGACACAGGCATCTGGATCACAAACTCTGTAAATTCTCCTTCCATGGTGTTTACCTTAATTTCCCCGCCATGCGCTTTAATAATATCATAGCTCAAGCTCAGCCCCAATCCGGTTCCCTGCCCGGTTGGTTTGGTCGTAAAGAAAGGCTGAAAGATTTTGTCCAACACTTTTTTTGGAATTCCATTGCCATTATCCCTTACTACTACTTCTAATTTACCTGTCATCCTTTTTGTACTTACAGAAACAGTGGGTTTATAAGCTTCTCCTTGTTCTCTTTTCTTTTCTGTTATCGCATAAAATGCGTTGTTGAATAAATTCAGTAATAGCCTCCCAATATCCTGTGGAATGATATTGATCCTGTTGATAGTTTCATCATAATTAGTTTTCAACATCGCATTAAATGATTTATCCTTTGCTCTTAAGCCATGATAAGCTAACCGCAAATATTCATCCGCCAAAGCATTAATATCTGTCAATTCTTTTTGCCCGGTATTCTTTCGTGAATGTTGCAGCATACCTTTTACAATAGCATCGGCTCTTTTACCATGAAAATTGATTTTTTGTTCATTATCCGAAATATTATCTGCCATGGCTTTTACCTCGTTCATATTTCCATTATCAATTTCTTGTTTTAATTCATCAATCAGTTCCGTGTTTAGATCTGAAAAATTATTAACGAAGTTCAGGGGGTTTTGAATCTCATGGGCAATGCCAGCGGTTAACTCCCCAAGCGAGGCCATTTTCTCGGTCTGTATGAGCTGAGTTTGAGCCGCGTTCAATTCTTCAATTGATTTTTTTAATGCTGCATTGGAGGTTTCGATTGCTTTTCTTTTCTCTTCCACTTCTGCGATGATCTGTTTGAGCGCGTGCGTATACCGGAAGGAAAGAATAAGCGATTGCAGGAAAAAGAAACTAATATAGCCGGCAAATAGCACGCCTTTCACCGCAGTTACAATCTGAAAATACTGCAGGATAATAACTACGAATACTATCAAGACCACACAGGTGCTCATCAAAGCATAAGTAGCCCCGACCCTTTTATTTCGCCAAGCCCTTACATAGATATAAAAGCCATACGCTATCATCAACACCATCACAACCAGGAAAGGATTTATTAGCCGGGTAAAAATATTTGGGGAAAACAGGATTACCACTGCAGAAAATATAAAGCACAGCCAGACAAGCGCTCTAATAATGTATTTGTTAGCATCTTTTGGGTACAAGTGCCATGTATACAACGTAAAAAAAGCGATG
>DATMMJ010000229.1:0-3818 GCA_035569795.1 Puia sp.
CATCACAATTTCATCAGGTATCTGTTTTCCTTTTGCAAATTGATTCACAAAAACACTTCTTCTGTTTTGTATAAGCCAGTTGATTTGTCCAACATCAATTTTGTGTTCTTGTACTATTTCCATTTTTTCTTGCAAACTTAAATCATTCTTACAATAGTCCGAAAGTTGGAAAAGAAGTGAACAAGGCCTTGTAAGTAAGGAAGTGCGCGATGAATATAGAAGTATAAGAAGGTGTAGGAAGGTAAAAGTAATAAATAAGAATGCTGGGGAATCGAAAGTGTTCTTACATTGAAATTCCCTAATTCTCAATACTTGCCTTTCTTATTTTTCTGGATTTTGGACTTAATTAAAAATCCGCTACCATCGCGTGTTGGAGGGTTTTGAGTGACCAATAGCCAGGAACTATGATCCTGCGTATGGTATACAGGGGGTTTTGATCATCGCGTTTTGTGATCAACTGGAAGGCCGCGACGAAGTTCCTCTTTTTTAATTCCGGGATTGCTTGCTCATTCCAAAGACCAAATGGATACGCAAAATAACGTATTGGCTTTCCAGTTATAGCCTCTAATTGTTTAGTTGGCTTGTCAATTTGTATTTCCCAGTCTTTGCCCTGATATTGCTTCACACTGTGGTGGTCCCATGTGTGGGAGCCTATGACATTGCCGGCGTCACTCAACTCTTTGACCTGAAGCTTACTCATGTAGTTCGGCCTGTTCAGCGAAACCGTCATAATAAAATACAGGCCTTTAAATTGATATTTCTGCATTTCGGGAAATGCCACGGTATATTGCCCGAGGTCTGTGTCATCATAGGTGAGCATCACAGGTTTGGCCGGCAGTGGGGTTCCTTGCGTGAGGTAGCTAAATAACTGGTCAGGAAGGATAGTGTGATATCCGCTATCAGCAAGCATTTTTAATTGCCCCTTAAAAATTTCGACCGGTACAATATAATCTTTTGCTCTTTTGGAATCAGTCGTACGCCACTCACGTATCTGATGGTAGCATAAAACAGGAATTTGTTTCTTGCTTAATATTTCTGCGGCACTTGCAGAAGCAATACCCGGATTTGCGGCAACCGTATTTTCGGGGTTGAATCTTAAAACTGAGTCTTTTTTTTCAGTTATCTTATTATTCCCATGATAGGATTTGTAGCTGGTAAATAGAAAAAGGTATACTAATGGGATTAAGAAAAAGAGGTTTTTCATTTTAGTTCGGATTACCGGATTAAATAACGCTTAGGTCATGCATTTTATGCGATAGAAAGCACAAAATTACATATCATGAATTGCAAAAACCGTGCAAATTATCCGTTTTTAAAGCATAAAAATTTCACGAAAACACCTCTGGAATTGATGAATTAAAGATACATAATTTTCCATAATCTCTTGTGGGCCTGGCCATGCCCTCCACCTGTGGTATTTAGGATTGGTGCAGTTGGCCTAGGATTTGGAATGGCAATGGAAACCCTGATCCCTTGGGTGATTATTCCCTTTCCAGGAAACTAGTCGCACAGTGCCATGCAATAAATAGAGCTGCTAAAAAAAAATATGTATCTTGCAGCTCATTTTATTACCAATACAATTAATAATGAACACTAAAACAACAGGCACCGTAAAGTTTTTCAATGGAACTAAGGGATTCGGCTTTATCAAGCACGATGATTCCAACAAAGAAACTTTTGTACACGCAAGTGGTTTAATCGATCAGGTTAAAGAAAACGACCGTGTTGAATTTGATGTACAGAACGGTAAAAAAGGCCTGAACGCCGTGAATGTTAAATTGATCAGCTAATTCTGGTCTTTTACAACTTAATCAAGGGCTGTGCTTAAAGCGCGGCCCTTATTTTTTGGCCAAGGATTTTCAAAGACAACATTTTATTCATAGGCTTACAGAGCTGGTAAAGGCTTGCAAAAAAAGTTTTCATTAGACAAAATGACATAATGATAATAGCCATCATAATTGCTACAATCGTAATTGCAGTATTTTTCTTTTTGCAACTGCCAAAATTCGGCAGAACGCCAACAGGCGAGCGATTAAAAACAATTGCAATATCTCCTAATTGGAAGAATGGGAAATTCAATAATCTTAGTTACACGCCAAATTTAACAGAAGGTATGAGCTACTATGCAGTTGTAAAAGAATTTTTGTTTAATAAAAGCAAAAACCTAAGACCTCCGGCAACCTTGCCTTCATCACAAACTGACCTATTGAAATTGGATCCTGATAAAAATATTTTAGTTTGGTTCGGGCATTCATCTTACTTCATGCAGGTGGACGGTAAAAAAATTTTGGTTGATCCTGTATTCAGTGGAGCTGCCTCTCCTCTAGAATTTACCACAAAAAGCTTTGCCGGAAGTGATATATATACAACAAATGATATTCCCGAAATTGATTATCTCTTTCTGTCCCACGATCACTGGGATCACCTGGACTATGAAACCCTTGTGAAACTAAAACAAAAAATCAGGAAAATAATTTGCCCTTTGGGAACCGGTGAACATTTGGAAAGATGGGGTTTCGATACAAACAGGATCATTGAAAAAGATTGGAACCAAGAAGTGTTGTTAGAAGAAGGGTTTAAAGTAATTGTGACGCCTGCCCGGCATTTTTCAGGAAGAGGATTGCGCAGAAATAGAACTTTATGGGCTTCCTATATATTGATAACTCCCGCTATGAAAGTATTTATAGGGGGCGATAGTGGTTATGACACTCATTTTGCCGCTATTGGAAATAAGTATGGGCCTTTTGATCTGGCGATCTTAGAATGCGGTCAATATGATAAAAGTTGGAAATATATTCACATGATGCCCGAGCAAGTTGCAACAGCGGCTCAGGATTTGAAGGCAAAAAAATTATTGCCAGTGCATTGGGCTAAATTTGTCTTGGGTAATCACGACTGGGATGACCCGATCAAAAGAGTCGTACGTGCATCCGAAGAAAAGGGCATATTGTTGCTTACCCCTAGGATTGGTGAAGAAATTGATTTTACCAATAAAGCGCAAAACTTCACCAGTTGGTGGGAAAATATTTGATTTTTCATAATTGATTTTCCCTTGACAGTCTGACAAGAAATCTATTATTATTTCTACAGGCGAAAGACATAACTTAACAGTGCGAATGCACATGCGCAGGTTCACAAGACTTACAATTGCTTTCTCTAAAAAGTTGGAGAATCACTATCATTCAAAAGCCTTGTATTTCGTTTATTACGTTTATTACAACTTCGTGAAGATTCATAAAACACTCGCTGCGCTGCCTGCAATGGAAGCAGGTTTAATTAAAAGACGTATGAGCTTGAAGTTATTGTTAATTTAACCGATAAATAAACTAAAATGAAATTTTTTTTTAGTCTTATCTTAATATTTTGTTTTGCTAAAGGCTATTGCCAAACACAGGGCGAATTGAATTACGAATCAGGTGAGGCATCAAAACAGGCAGTAAAGAGACTGGATAGCCTGTGTAGAGTAATAATAAAACTATATTCAGACGACACTTTCTTTATCAAAAATTTTAAACTTTCTCAAAAAGCGTGGCGAAAATACTATTTAGCGGAAATAAAAACTATGTACCCAGATTATCCTTACCCTGCTAATAATTATTCAATGTTTTCAATGTGTGTAACGCTGTATGCCCGAAAATTGGCTGAACTACGAATAGCAGAAGTTGAACAATGGGTTATAGGGGATGAAGGGAAAGGTTGCAAAAGTTCAATTAAAACAGAGGATGAAATTCCTAAACAAATTTCAAACTGATATACTACCGACTTCTGTCTTCTGACTTCCATCTCCTCTTCATTTCCTATATTTGCACCCATTTTGA
>DATMMJ010000230.1:0-8818 GCA_035569795.1 Puia sp.
AAAGGCGCCGGTGCAAAAAGGGCGCTGGTTCTGCCTGTTGGAGGCGCATTCCACTCGCCTTTGATGGAACCTGCAAAAAAAGAATTGAAAGAAGCGATTGAGAAAACTACGTTCTACGGACCTACTTGCTATGTGTATCAGAATGTGGTTGCAAAAGCAACTTTCGATAAAGAAGAAATCAAAAAGAATCTTGAAGAGCAACTGACGAGCCCGGTAAGGTGGACACAATCTGTCCAATCAATGATCACTGACGGTGCATCAAAATTTACCGAAGTGGGGCCGGGCAAGGTGCTGCAGGGGCTGGTTCTGAAAATCAATAAACAGATGCACGTCGAGGGAGTTGCTTGATGGGAAAAGTTGGGAGCTTTTCAGACGCTCATCGCGCAATTGATCCACTCGCTGTCAAAGGTGGCATTATATTTTTTATAAAAATTTATTGCCGGCTCATTCCACTGAAGTACCTGCCATGCAATCCCCGACAATTTTTTTTCTTTTGCCTCTTCAATTAATCTATCAAGCAACAATTTCCCAATTCCTTTGCCACGCATTTTTTCTGTCACCAAAATATCCTCCAGATACATTCTTTGCCCCTTCCAAGTGCTGTAGCGTATATAATACAAAGCAAATCCTTCAACCCGGCCTTCTGCTTCTGCCGCAAATGCCCACCACACGGGCTGGCGGCCGAACCCGCTTTCCATAAAATGCTCTATGGTTACCGTTACTTCGCCTGGTGCTTTTTCATATACTGCCAGTTCATTGATTAGTTCGAGTAGTCTCGGGCAATCTTCCTTTACTGTTCTTCTTATTGTAATTTCCATTTTTACTTTTTTCTTGGGGCTTTGAATGTACCATTTGGTTGGATGGAAAGTAGTTCAGTAATTTCATTTTTATCGTTGGTATTGAACTGAACCGTGAAGCCTGATAATGTCTTTATGCTGAATTTATTTTTATCAACCGGGATCAATTCATATTCAGGTTGACCGGGCACAAACATGAATAATGTTTTTTCGCCTTTGATAAACACTTTTATTGTCAGACCGCTCAATTCGTATTCACCGGTAAATTTTTGCAGGCTGTCTTTAGCAATATCTTTGGCTTTTGGTGTTTTAGTAAACACGATTGGTTTTATGGAAGGCTCAAAATTAGCAGCCACGCTTTCAATATCCCCAACAATATTCATTTGAAATTGCAGCGGATCGCTCTTATCAGAAGTATCTATGCCTGTCTTTGCATTTATATCGAAAGGTTCAAACATGTCGTAGTGATAGTGGCGAAGCCACCAAGTGTGCGAGCCAAGAAACGCAAACAATGAATCCCCTTTGGATTGTACTTCAAAAACACCATACCCATCATTTTTATAAAGCCCTTCGTAATCTTTTAATGCGTGGGAAGGTTTTGTACCTTGTTTTTTGCTTGAAGTCGAAGATTTTTCAGCATCTTTTGCAGCCGCTTTCCCTTTATCTGACAATTTTTTTAAATCCGTTTCCCAATCAAAATATTTCAGTTTCAGCATTCTGTCTGCAATCAAATTCCGAGCTATAACAGGAACGCTGGAGCTATTTTGATTCGATAAAACAATAATTCCGACGCTATCTGAAGGAAACAAACAAGTGCTCGCAGAAAAGCCATCAATATTGCCGCCATGTTCCACCCGGTAATGCCCCCGATAGGATGCAAGAAACCAACCAAAACCATAATTGGCAAAATAAATATCCGTTTTTTCTTTCTCCGGCAAGGCTGCCCCAATAATCATTTGGGAGCTTATCGCTTCGCTTGTGTAAGCGGAAGGAATAATTTCTTTGCCTTCATATTTCCCGCCATTGATCCATGTTATTACCCATTTAGCCATATCGTTCACACTGCTATTGATACTGCCAGCAGGGCCCATCGCATCAATATGATAATAATCCATTTTGCTGATGATGCTGTCTTTTTTTGCTTCATAGCCAATCGCTGCATCATTACTCTTGCTCAGATCCTCGATAGAGAAAACAGAGCTGCTCATACCAAGTGGCAGGAAGATTTTTTCGCGGATATTATCTTCCCATTTTTTTCCAGTAATTTTTTCGATCGTTACGCCTTGCGCAAGGAACATAAAATTATTATATTGCCATTTTTCTCTTATCCCTGAAGAAGGTTCCATGTATTCTATCCGATGTATCAAACTATCTCTGGACGGCGTGCTGAAAAAATACCAGGAGTAATCATGCCTAGGCAACCCGGTACGGTGGCTCATCATATCTCGCAGGGTTATTTTATTATTCATTTCATCTTTATAAAATTTCAATTCCGGCAAATAGTCGCGTACGGGCTTATCAAAATCGACTTTACCATCCTGCCGCAATATGCCAAGCATCGAAGCGGTGAATGCCTTGGTACAGGAGCCGATTGCGAATAGCGTGTTGGCAGAGACCGGGATTTTATTTTCATAGTCGCGGTAACCGAAACCTTTTGCATACACTACTTTGTTTTTCTCCACAACGGCAACGGCGAAACCCGCAGCGTGCCAGTCTTTCAGCACCCTTGCAAAAGCAGTATCTAATCCTGCAAAGCGCTTGTCTTCTATGTTTTTGTGTTTTTGTGCAAATGAAGCAGTTGCCGCTATAAAATAAAGCAGTGTGAAAATTTTTCGCATAAAATGATTCTTTATCAGGGTATAGTCTATAGATTATATATTACAGAGGATACATTCGTTTTCGAAATCCAGGATGTACGTTAGCACGTGAAGCGGGTCCCTCCCAATTCAAGTCTCTACACTATTGGCTAACTCAGTGCTTGTTCCAAATCACTTAGTATGTCAGCAATATTTTCTATCCCAACGCTCATCCTTATCAAGCCATCAGTAATGCCAAACCGGATCCGCTCTTCACGCGGGACGCTGTAATGCGTCATGCTAGCAGGATGGGAAAGCAGCGTGTCCGCAGTGCCTAAAGAGACTGCTCGAACACACATCTGCAATTTATCAATAAATTTCATACCTGTTTCAATGCCACCTTTGAGTTCAAAGCTCATCATCGGGCCAAAATGTTTCATTTGCTTTAAGGCTGTGTCGTGATCGGGATGAGAAGAAAGGCCTGTATAATTCACATGTGCCACCCCAGAGTGCTTGGATAAAAAATCAGCGACCTGCACTGCATTGCTGCAGTGCCTGTCCATGCGCAGCTCCAGCGTTTTCATCCCCAGTGTCAATAGAAAAGCATCAAAAGGGTTTGCATTGCCACCGAGCAATGCATGCCATTTCCATGCCTTGGTTTTCATGAACTCTATATCTTTCCCAATCAGCACGCCGCCGATAGCAGTACCGTGGCCATTTAGAAATTTTGTGGTCGAATGAAAAACAAAATCAACACCATACTTAAATGGTTGCTGCAGATATGGGGTTGCAAATGTGTTGTCAACGGTAACTAGGATGTTATGTTTTTTTGCAAGCTTTGTTACTTGTTCGATATCCACACACTGAATGGTCGGGTTTGCCGGTGTTTCAATGTGTATCAGTTTTATTTTATTATGGCCGATAGCGTCCTCCACTACATTCAGATCGCGCATGTCTGCAATCAAAGTCTTGATGCCATTTTCTTCAAGCACCTTATGCATAAGTTCATAAGTGCCCCCATACAAAGAATAATGAGATAATAAGGTGTCGCCTGACTTCAGATTGCTCATGAACATCGTTGCCATAGCCGCCTGTCCGCTTGCATGGAGTAATGCTTTTAGTTCAAGCGGGGAACCATCTTCATTTTTCAATCCGAACGCTTCCAGTGCAGCGATAGTTTGCTCGGCCACTTTGAAAGTGGGGTTGCCCCACCGGCTGTAAATATTCTCTTTATCCTTTCCCGCAAACCGTTCCATACCTTGCCCGGCAGTCTTAAAAGTAAAAGTAGAGGTCGCATAAATTGGTGGAACGTGTGCATACTCGGCGTGCTCATTGCCTGCTGCATGAAGCGCTACGGAGCTGATGCCTGTCAATGGGAAATTTTTATCTGTCATTATAAATTTCGGATGAATTAAATTTGAAAATGAGAATCAAATGTAAACGATAATTTTTTTATTCATGAAACAGTTATTGCAGCAGTACAGTGAATATAATTTATGGTCAAACGCTAAGGTAGCTGAAGCAATCAAATTATTGACCCACGAACAACAGCACAAAGAAGTCGTAAGCAGTTTTAGTAGCTTATATAAAACCGCTGTTCATGTCTATGGGGCGGAAACGGTTTGGTATAACCGAATCCGGAAGGGAGCCCAAATCACAAAAATAGAAGATAATTTCTCTGGCTCCATGCACTTGCTTGGCGATGCGTGGCTTGCACTGGATGACCGGTTGTCCTTATTTGTAGCCACAGTGAGCGAAGGCTTTTTGTATGAAAAATTAGACTACCAGAGCTTGAAAGGAGAATCATTTTCCGAGGAATTGTATCTCATCCTCCTGCATGTGTTTAATCACAGCACTTACCACCGCGGACAGATGGTTACCATGCTAAGACAGACAGGCGCAGAAAAAATCCCAAATAGCGATTTCATTGCATGGGCAAGGATGCGGAATTGATCATAGGATATAAATTCAAATAATTAAAAATAAAAAATCAACATGGAACCGACATTGATCCGTTTGGATTTAAATTGAGTAACTTTAGTCAACTACTTTCTATTGAATTATTGTAAACAATTTGCCATGCATGATATTAATAAAATTAAAACCGCAGTGGAGCGCACCAAAAAGGCGCTTGCGTTGAAACCCGTTCTGGGAAAGGGAACCGGCTTATCTAAGGCGCGCATTACAAATGCCCTGACTTGTGAAATACAGGAGGGATCCTGGAAATTTATTGCCGATATGCCAGAATCGGTCGGTGGGAGTAGCAAAGGCCCGACGCCCGGCGTTTATGGTCGCGCTGCCCTGGGATCCTGTCTCGCTATTGGTTATATGATGAAAGCATATGAAATGAATCTTGTGATCAATCATCTTGAAGTCCAGGTAGAAGCTGACTATGATGACGGTGCTTTGTTTGGCACTAGCACAGCAAATATCCCCCCTGGCTATCTTGAAGTGCGGTACTCTGTAAACATAGAAAGCGAAGCATCAGAAGAAAAAATAATGCAGATGCTGGATGAAGCGGATGCGCACAGCCCATATTTGGATGTTTTCAGCCGTGCACAAAAATGCAGCCGAAGAGTAAATATTGTTTCTTCTAAAACCATCGCCTGATGGAACCTGAATTGCAAAGACGCGTCCAGCGCTATGGCTGGGACAAAGCGTCTCCTTATTACGAAAATTCATGGCAGGCCCAATTAAAACCAGCCCAGGATAAGCTATTACTTTTGACAAATATTCAGCCGGGAGAAAAAATAATTGATATTGCCTGCGGCACAGGGCTGGTAAGCTTTCGAGCACTAGAGGCAGCGGGAGAAAATGGTTTTGTCCTTGGGGTGGACATTTCTGACAAAATGGTGGAGACCGCAAATGAAACAGCAAAAAAAACAAATCAGGCGAATGTGCAATTTGCAAGGATGGACGCTGAAGAATTGAACACCCTCAATGATGAATATGATGCTGCTGTTTGTGCTCTAGGGCTGATGTACATGCCCGATCCCACCAAAGCATTAAAAGAAATGCACCGTGTACTCAAACCCGGCGGTCGTTGTGCTATTGCTGTTTGGGGAAAAAGAAGTAATTGCGGATGGGCAGAGATATTCGGGATAGTTGACAAAAGGGTTTCATCGGAAGTGTGCCCGATGTTTTTTAACCTCGGCACCAATGATATGCTTAAGAGAAGTATGCTTGCAGCAGGTTTTTCAAAAATACACGCCGAACTGATAAATACATTGCTTTATTATGATTCTGCAGAACATGCATGCGATGCTGCATTCGCGGGAGGCGCTGTCGCATTGCCTTATTTTAAATTTTCTGACGGCGTGAAAAATGAAGTGCACGCAGAATATCTTGCTTCTATTGACCCCTATAAAAAAAGCAACGGCTACTTTGTCCCGGGAGAATTTGTTATTGCAATTGGCTTTAAATAAACCAGTATAATGTGCCCCAACGATTAATCTCGTGTGTCAAATCATGCTAGAGGCGGGACTGCATTGCAAGAATGTCTATAAAGTCGTAAAAACTATTCCCAGCGGAAAACTTTAACCGTGATGAAGCTTACGATGATTGCCCAGCAAGACATCCCAATCACTTCATGCGGCATTTGCCATATATGCGTCCCTTCAAAAGCAATCTTGCGCAGCCCGTCAACAAAAAAAGTGAGTGGCAAAATTTTACAGAACGACTGTAGCCAGTGCGGATAATTTTCAACCGGGAAAAAAAGCCCACATAATAATATCTGAGGCAAAGTAATAGTGTTCGCGATGGGAGCGATGGAGCTTTCATCTTGTATCATGCCGCTGATAATGAAGCCAATGCCCATAAAAATAATGAGCCCGATAACAGAATAGAGGAGCATTTCCAGGAAAGTAAGAAAGCCGTTGACTAAGGTGAAATCAAATGCCCAGTAGCCAAGGCCTACCATAATGATAAAACCAATGATCTGGAAAAAAAGGCGGCTAAGCAATTCTCCAAAAATAAGATAGGTTCGGGTAATGGGAGTTACTGAAAACCTTTTCAGCACCAGGCTTTGCCGCAGGCTAAACAATAAAAATGATGTGGCAAATACACCGGCCATCAGCAATGAAAAGCCCAACTGCCCTGGTAATATGAAATCTATTTGCTTGTACGCCCTGCCTGGGATTTTTGTTACGGTTACATTAGCAATCGAAGGGTTCTTGGGAAAAATCTTTTGATTCATCGTGCTAATGGATTCATTGATGACTGATTGCAGCAAGAATATTTTATCCGCGGAAGAATTAGAAGTGGTCAGTAGCACATTGGAATGTGGGAATATACCTCCGATGAGCTCGGTCTTTATATCAAGTATCGCAGTGATCTGTCCTTTCTGCAGCGCATCATGCATCTGGTCTGCTGACATGGCTGGCTGTAGTTGAATGATTTTTAATGAGGCGATGGTTCTGTAAATCAGATTGCTGGTATCGCATCCAGGCGCGATGCTTACTTTCACTTTCGTAGCTGCATTATCAACCATGGCGCCGAACACGATGATAAAAACAACCGGAAATAACAAAGAAAAAACAACGGAGGTTGGGCTGCGCAACATAGCCACCAGACTGGCCTTGGCAATAGCGAAGACTGCTCTGGCCTGGCTGTAATTACCGGGCATGAAAATAGTTAAGATTCAGGAAGTTTATGACAGGATTCATATTTCTAAAATAATCAAACAAAACAATCCTGCAAAGTAATATAGTTTTCTAACCCATATTGGCAATACTTGTTTTGATTTCGTCACTTCTTCGGGGTATTTCATCACTTTCGGAAAAAATGTTCTCATTGATGATTTAATCTTGTTGAAAATTAGATATTATGAAACTAAGATGGAGAGAGCACGAAATGATATTAGCTTCGTTGATAGCAGTCATCTCCCTTGGCGGCTATTTATGGGGTATCCACAATACAACGCCTGACCAATATGCAGGCCCATTTATTAATAATCAGGTGCCCTTTAATTTATACAGGAATGTGGTAGTGCCTGATATCGGGATGGGTGTGCTGATTTATATTTCCTACCTGATAATAAATCTGTTCACCATTCCGCGTTTATTATTCCCTAAAAAATTTGTGGCCGGCACTAGCCAAGTTTCCATATCGCTTACAAAATTGAAAATTTCATTGCGAGGCATCGCCCGAAAAATATTGAAAGAATATCTATGGCTAATCATACAAATTGGCCTGATTGCTTTTTCACTTGGTACTGCCCTCAATGCGGCAATTTATTATAAGCATGAATGGCTATTTCATTATCCGGGGTTTTCTATTTTCTTCAATAAGAACAGCCCCAATTCCCAAATGAATATTTTGGCCCCTTATGCAACTATTCTGCTCCTAATCGCTTTGTACGGGGTATATGTGTGCGTGCGTGAAGTCATTATTCATTTTATTAAAAGACCAGATGGCAGGAAGGGTTACAGAATTATTATCTGTAATCAGATAACACTGTACCTGGTTGAATATTTATCAGTCCCAGTCTTTTTAGCTTCTTTTAATTTCATCAGCAGTTATATTTTTTTTGTAAGCTATTTTTCGCTAGTCCCCGCATTATTACTGGTATTCATGAGCAATATCTATTGGCTTTTCCCATGGAAAGGAGAATGGCCATTTTTTAGCATGCGTGTACTGTTGCGATTGCTATCGTCCACTTTTCTATTCACGTTTCCCTTTGCATTTTTTCTTGCAGAAGGAAGACTGGGCTTTATGTCTGCTCTTTTTATTTTATGGGCCGTTCAGCTCTTTATCATAACGCCAGTGTCATGGCTTGTTTACCAACAGAAAAAAGATAAGATACTACAGCTAAGGGGCACAGAAAAAGCGCTAGTGAAATCAAGAGCTGACCTGCAATTCCTTCGCTCGCAGATCAATCCGCACTTCCTTTTTAATGTGCTGAATACGCTGTATGGAACTGCTTTGCAGGAAAATGCGGAGCGTACAGCAAGCGGCATTCAAAAGCTTGGAGATATGATGCGCTTCATGCTGCATGAAAACAATCTTGAATTTATCCAGATGAGCAAAGAGATTGAGTACCTGAAAAATTATATCTCCTTGCAAAAGTTGCGCACTCAATCTTCTCCTGAAATCAGCATCGAAGAAAATATCAGTGAACAAAATTGTACCCATAAAATCCCGCCCATGCTACTGATACCCCTGGTTGAAAATGCTTTCAAGCATGGCATCAGCCTGAAAGAAAAATCATGGATAAAGATCACTCTC
>DATMMJ010000231.1:0-4161 GCA_035569795.1 Puia sp.
AAATGGATGTTTCTCTGAATTGTCTTTTGGCATATATATGGCTGTGAATAACCGCACACCATCGCGCACGGGGATCATTTTTTCGATTTTTGTATAATTATTAATAATGAAAACAGAATCTTCTTTAAGTGATTGAGCAAGCAATAAGGCAGGGAAAAAAATTATGCATGATATCGTTGCTGCTGCACGAGTCAGATTTGATCGCATACAATTATTTAAGTATTGGTAAAATAACAAACGAAGCATTCGCCGTTTCATGAAAAATCTTTATTTCACTTTTAATAAAATCCTTCTCCTCACAGCTGTAAATATTTACGTATCGTTGCGGGTTTCGGTCAACCAATGGAAACCATGAACTTTGCACCTGCACCATGATGCGATGCCCTTTCTTGAATTGATGCGCGATGGGAGGCAATTCAAATTTCACCTGCTCAATTTTTCCTGGGGTAAATGGCTCAGGGTTTTCATAGCTCTTGCGGTAGCGTCCGCGGAAAATTTCTGCTCGCACCAGCATTTCATATCCACCCATCGGATATTTTTTTTCTGGGTCTTTCTCTGCATAAATGTCAATATCATTATAGGATAGATTATCCGGGAACACATCAATTATCTTCACCACAAAATCGGCATCGGTTGTGGAGATACTTGTTATAATATTTGCAATCACGCTGCCTGTCACCGTCACATTATCGGTTAACGTGTCCGTTTGAAATGTCAATACGTCGGGCCTTCTGGAAACAAAACGCTGGTCATCGTCCATATAAGTTCTTGTCCTGTTGAAGTGTACTCCATCGTCATAGGGAACGGGATGAGCAGGGTCACTCCTATATTCGCTGAAACTATTTTGTGCAGAAGGTTTGTCCCAATTCAATTTGCCATTTGCCTGCAGGTATAAATTTTTATCCTGCTTTTCTTTTGGTGGCCATTGTTCGAATTTTTTCCATTCATCGGCGCCACTGATAAAAATATTTGCTTCTGCGATTTGTGATATATCACCTTTGCCTTTCAAAAAATAATTGAAGAAAGGTATTTCCATGTTCTGCTGAAACCATGTTGCGGTATTGCTGCCAAAATAAATATTTCCCATATGCGTTCCATCATTGCTGGACCATTGGCCGTGATACCAGGGGCCTTCTACGATTTTATTAAATGCCTTGCCGGGGTTGTTTTGCTCAGCAGCCTTATAGGCATTCCATGCGCCCCAGCAATCTTCCGCATCAAATAGGCCGCCCACCCACAACATGGCCGGCTGTAGATTCTTGGTAGCATTGCGCGCATCACGAGCCTTCCACCACGAGTCATAGTTTGGGTGTGCATATAAATCCTTCCAGAACGAGACACTGTCACCTAAATATTTGGCAAGATTTTTTAATGAACCGGTTTCTAAATAGAATTTATAATTATCATGCGTGGGATAATCAAATTCTGTAGGCCATTCTGTGGTTGGTTTGGGGCGGGGCTTCCCGAATGAAGAGTAAAAAGAAAAGGCGTCCATTTGAAAAAATGCGCCGTTGTGATGGAAATCATCACCAACGAACCAATTGGTAACCGGCGCCTGAGGGCTCACAGCTTTTAATGCTGGGTGGTTGCTTGCGGCAGCCATTGTTGAATAAAACCCAGGATAAGATATGCCGAACACGCCTACCTTGCCGTTATTGTGCGGAATATTTTTTACAAGCCAGTCTATTGCATCGTAGGTATCGCTTGCTTCATCAATTTCCTTTCCTTTTTTGTTAGGGTTAAAAGGGCGCACATCTTCAAATTGGCCCTGGCTCATCCATCGGCCGCGAACATCTTGCGTAACCATAATGTAACCCTCCTTAAAATATTCCCTTTGATAAGAGTTCCAGTATCTTCTCCATTGATCCTCCCCGTAGGGTGCGCATGAATATGGAGTTCTTGTCAATAGTATAGGATGTGTCTCTGTCGTATCTTTTGGTATATAAATCGACGTGAATAATTCTACGTTGTCCCTTGTTAGCACATAGCGCTCTATCTTATAATAATTGTTGCGGATCCAGGCGCTGTCCTGTGCTGTGGCGGTAATTGTGCAAATGGAAATGATCAGGATGAATAAATTTCTCATGGTAATGTTGGTTATAGATAAAACAAACGATTGATAATTGTATTTACAATTAATTTCAAAATCAGATTTTCAAATTGACTAAATTCGAAGCTCAATTTAATCTTTTCAAAATGTTCAACAGAAGAAAATTTTTGCAATCATCTATATTAAGTTCCCTGGGCCTTGCGCTGGGGAATAGGGGTTTTGCTGCAGAAAAAAATTATCCTGTTATCACTAACAACCCAATTGTTATTTCCACCTGGGATGCCGGTCTGGAAGCAAACAAAGCGGCATGGCTGGTTTTGCAGGGCGGGGGAAGGGCATTGGATGCGGTAGAAGCAGGAGTGAGGGTAACTGAGGCTTCGCAGAATTGTTGCGTCGGGCTAGGCGCTAACCCGGACAGAGACGGCTTTGTAACGCTTGACGCTTGTATTATGGATGAAAATTTTAATTGTGGTAGCGTTGCCTTTTTGGAAAGAATAAAACATCCGATTTCTGTTGCGCGGAGGGTAATGGAAAAGACACCGCATGTGATGCTTGTCGGTGTTGGTGCGCAGCAGTTTGCTGTTGCGGAGGGTTTCCCCTTGGAGGAGCAAAAGCTTTCTGAAGATGCAAAAAAAAATTACGATGAATGGCTGAAAAAATCGGAATACAAACCGATTGTAAATATAGAAAATTCAAAAGGCCACGGCCCATTCGCGCCATTACAACTTGATAATGGCGAATGGAACCACGATACGATTGGTATGGTTGCGATGGATGCAAAAGGCAATCTGAGTGGAAGTTGTACCACCAGCGGTATGGGCTTTAAGATGCGCGGCAGGCTTGGCGATTCACCCATTATTGGCGCAGGATTGTTTGTGGACAATGAAGTGGGCGCGGCTACCGCCACCGGGCAGGGGGAAGATGTGATGCGTATTTGTGGCGCGCACACGGTTGTTGAATTGATGCGGCAAGGCCTTGCTCCTGAACAGGCATGCAAAAAAACGGTGCAAAGAATTATCCGGGCAAAAGCAGACAGTGCCAAATCAATCCAGGTGGCATTTTTGGCGGTGAGCAAAAAAGGAGAAGTGGGCGCTTTCTCGATCCAAAAAGGGTTTAGTTATGCGATGAGAAATAATAATGAAGAAAAACTATACGCCTCCAAAAGTTATTATCAATAATGCAGTTTCGTCTTGAAATTTGTTGTTTCGATATCACCTCTGCACTCACCGCGCAGCAAGCGGGAGCAGACCGAGTTGAGTTATGTGCAGATCCCGGTGCAGGAGGAACTACGCCAAGCTTCGGCCTAATTAAGGCGGCAAGAGAGAAATTGCATATTCAATTATATCCCATTATCCGGCCGCGTGATGGCGATTTTTTATTCGGTGATGAAGAATTTGAAATCATGTTGAATGATATTTCTTTATGCAAGCAAATTGGTTGCGATGGTATTGTGATTGGCATGTTGCATGCAGATGGAACGATTGATAAAAAAAGATCCGCGAATTTGGTGGAGATGGCTTACCCAATGGGCGTGACCTTTCATCGCGCTTTCGACCAGTCTGTGAATCCTTTTGAATCACTGGAAGATATCATCAGCATTGGTTGTGAGCGAATACTCACTTCTGGCCAAAAGCCATCAGCTATGGAGGGTGCAGGGCTATTGAATGAACTGATCAGGCAGGCCGATCACCGAATTATCATTATGCCCGGCTCCGGTGTTCGCGCAAATAATATTATAGAGTTGAAAGAAAGAACAGGCGCTGAAGAATTCCATACTTCAGCACGAATATTGGCAAAAACACAGATGCAATTTATCAATGACAATATGAAAGAAGATAACTCATATACGATTGCTGATGAAAATGAAATAAAGCAGATCATTCATTTGCTTGCCAACTCATAGACCTTATCAGCGAATCTGCGCCGCTAAATTATTACTGTTTAAATACAAATTTCACAATGAAGAAAACATTATTAATAATTGCTGCAACAATTATTAGTGTTCAATTTTCACAGGCACAACAAAAAAAATTTACAGAAGACCAATTAAATGACGTTATCACTTTTGAAGCAGTTGACCCACTGCAAAAAGTGTTTAAAGAGACTGCATT
>DATMMJ010000232.1:0-3208 GCA_035569795.1 Puia sp.
ACTGAAATAAAAAAAACAGAAAGTATAACAAACCACGATGTCAAGGCCGTTGAATATTTCCTGAAAAAGAAATTGGACGAAGTAAAGGCCAGCAATATAAAAGAATGGATGCATTTTGGTTTGACATCCCAGGATATCAACAATACAGCCATCCCATTGCTGTGGAAACATGCTGTCGAAATGGAATATCTGCCTGCACTGCTAAATCTCAATCGCCAGTTAAAAATATTGGCCGCGGAATGGGGCCGTATCCCTATGCTCTCCAGAACGCATGGCCAACCAGCTTCTCCGACTGTTCTTGGAAAGGAGATAATGGTTTTTGTCGAAAGAATCGAGAACCAGGTTGACCTGCTGATAACAATAACGTTCTCTGCAAAATTTGGAGGCGCATCAGGGAACTTAAATGCGCACCATATTGCCTTCCCCAAAAGGGATTGGACAAAACTGGCAAATGAATTTGTAGAAGGAACACTTGGATTGCACCGGCAACAATTTACAACTCAGATCGAGCATTACGATAACCTGGCAGCATTTTTTGATGCGATGAAAAGGATCAATAACATTTTGATTGATTTTTGCCGTGATATATGGGCTTACGTTTCATTGGATTATTTCAAGCAGGAAATTAAAAAGGGCGAAGTTGGTTCTTCTGTCATGCCGCACAAAGTGAACCCCATCGATTTTGAAAATGCAGAAGGAAACCTGGGCATTGCAAACGCATTGTTTGAGCATTTTTCTTCCAAGTTACCCGTATCCAGATTACAAAGGGATTTATCGGACTCCACTGTGCTCCGCAATATTGGCGTGCCTTTCGCACACACCATCCTTTCCTTTAAATCCATTGAAAAAGGATTAAGCAAACTGGTTCTGAATGAAAGGAAAATTAGTGATGATCTGGATAATAACTGGGCGGTGATCGCAGAAGCTATTCAAACCATCTTAAGAAGGGAGAATTATCCCGAGCCTTATGAGACCCTCAAAGAGCTAACTCGTGGCAATGCAGCTATCACTAAACAATCCATCCACGCTTTCATCGACGGGTTGAAAGTTTCTGCCGTAATAAAAAAAGAATTAAAAAAGATATCGCCGCATAACTATACTGGTATTGCATCGAAATAGCAGAATAATTGTGAATTTCTGCCGGCTCATGATTGCGGGATCGTAGTTAATTTTAAAGATCGGGCCTGGGAATAACTTTTTTCTTCCACCAAAGCATCTTTTCTTTTTTTTCAAAAAACTCAAAACTATTTTTCTGTAATACCCTGATTGAGGCAATGTTATTTTCATCTGCTTCTGCCAAAATAAATGCTACATCTTCTCGCGCAGTAGCCCAATCAATCATTCCTCCAACCGCTTCAGTCATCATATTTTTGCGACGATGCTCAAAAAAAGTTCCATACCCAATTTCAATTTCTTTTTTATCGCCCGGCTTTCCTTTAAACCCTAATTCGCCCACTATTCTTCCGGAAGTTTTTTCAACCACAAGCCAAAAGGTATAAAAAAGATAGTGATCATCGATTATGTTTTTCATAGTGGGAAGTATGAAAAGCTCCACACTCTGTTTCACCTCTTCGGAAACATTCCTCCCACTTCCGGTTAGACGCAATTCCCTTTCAAGCTTGCCGTTCCCTTTCAGGTATAAACGAAGCTGATCATAATTTAGAGGGATAATAACAAGTCGCTCGGTTTCAACCATGTGTTGGGTTTAATTTCCGAAACAAATTCACAACTTTGCCCCTGTCTTCAATATTGTCCTGCTGTGCAAAGCCGCATTTCAGCAATACTTTTTGTGACCCAGCATTTTCCAGTTGTACGATCGCAATTACCGTTTGCAATTGCAATTTATTAAATGCATAGTCCAGGCCTCCATGTACTGATTCGGTCGCAAATCCCATACCCCAAAAATTTTTTAACATGGCATACCCTAATTCAATATTCCCCTCAATTAAAGCCGAAGGCCGCATCATGAAAGAGCCAATGAATCGTTCGTCTCGTTTTGCCAACATCGCCCACCTGCCATAATGTGGGCTGCTCTCGTAGTACTCCACATTTTCCAGAAAAAAGGCAAACGTTTCAGCCTTGCTTTTTACAGGGCGGATGTAACGCATCACCTCCTCATCACTGTTTAGCAAATAAAAATTTTCAAAATCATCCATCATGTATTGGCGGACTAGAAGACGACGTGTTTCGAAAATCATGGATTGCTATTTGTGGATCTCACTGGTAAAATGAAATTCTATATCCGGATTATTTGTCCTTTCAGTATTCAAAAACCATTCGCTTTGCGCTAAATAAACCAAATGCCCGTCTTTATCTCGAGCAATATTCGCATGCTTATAACGAATAAAATCTTCGAGCTTTTTGGGATCTTTACTAGTTATCCAACAGGCTTTATAAAATGGTAAATTGTTGAACTGCACCGAAGCGCTGTATTCATGCAGCAGCCTATATTGTATCACTTCAAACTGCAACTCGCCAACACAACCAATTATTTTTTTATTGCCACCAAACTGAGTAAATAATTGGGCTACGCCTTCATCTGTTAGCTGCAGCAACCCTTTTTCCAGTTGCTTAGACTTCATGGGGTCTTTATTCAGCACTTCTTTAAAAATTTCAGGTGAAAACGAAGGGATGCCTGTGAAATAAAAGTCTTCCCCTTCTGTGAGGGTGTCTCCAATCTTAAAGTTACCGGTATCGAATAAGCCCACTACATCACCGGGATAAGCCTCTTCTATCACATCTTTGTCTCTCGCCAAAAATGTATATGGGTTACTGAACCTCACTTGCTTGTGCAACCGAACATGATGAAAATATTTATTGCGCTCGAATCTGCCGCTGCATACCCGCAGAAAAGCAATCCGGTCGCGGTGCTTGGGATCCAGATTTGCATGTATCTTAAATATAAAACCACTTAACTTCTCTTCTCCGGGGCAAACTTCTCTTAGTGAGGTCGGGCGGCAAAGCGGCGTTGGCGCAATCCTGATAAACGTATCAAGCATTTCCCTGACACCAAAATTATTAATGGCGCTCCCGAAAAACACTGGCGCTACCTTTCCCGAACGATAATCGCCTACCTTCAATTGCCCGTGTACACCATCAACGAGTTCTACATCTTCGCGAAGAACAGCCGCATCTCGTTCACCTAATTTCTCATCGAGCAGCGAAGAGTTCAAATCATTTATCTTCTCCGTATCTTCATCGATTGCCT
>DATMMJ010000233.1:0-14737 GCA_035569795.1 Puia sp.
ATTGCGCAGCGTGGTCGGTTCTCCCCATTTTTATTTAAAGGCACGGTATTTAGCACGGGCGGCTATTCCGCTCTATACGGTCAGGCTTTGTCCTCTGTTGTCTTGCTTGAGTCCATTGACTTGCCAGAAAAATCAGAGATAGATGCAACGATCTCTCCTTTAGTAGTAGGCCTCGGAACCCAGCAATTGGCAAAAGATAAAAAATCATCTTTTGGGATTACTTACAATTATACTAATGTGGGATTGTACTTTGATGCAGTGAAACAAACTCCAGATTATTTTAAGACTCCGCTCTTCCATTCTGGGGATGCGAATTTCCGCATTAAAACGAAAAGCGGAGGCATGATTAAATATTATACAACATTTGGTTATAGCCAGCTTGGCTTAAGAAGGCAAGATGTAGACAGCCTGTATTTGAAAAATGCTTTCGCATTGACCAATCACAACTGGTATAATAATCTGAGCTGGAGAGAATATTTGTCCAATGGCTGGAAGATGAACCTGGGAGCGGGGTACAGCACAAATAAAGATGACATCATCCAGCAAATGCAAAACTCGAACAACCTGCCTGTAGTTTTCGATTCTACTGCATACTGGATGCAGGTAAAAAATTTCACTTTAACAAACCGCCAAGATCTTTCACAAATCAAAGCTGTATTTGAAAAAAAATTGGGCGGCATCAGCTATTTGCGCTTTGGCGGAGAATATCAGTATGCATACAATACTGCTTTGTATAATGATACGCTTCATAAATTCACTGACAACTTCAGCGCCTTGTTTGCAGAATCTGATATCTACATCACCAACGGACTGGCAGCGAAACTCGGGCTGCGTTTTGAAAATTCATCCATTCTTGGGAAAGCCGATATTGCCCCGCGCATTTCTCTAGCGTACAAGACGGGGGAGGATGCACAGGTATCCGCTGCGTATGGTATTTTCTATCAAAAACCAGAGAACACGCAGCTGTTCTATACTCCCAATCTTGGCTATACCAAAGCAACACATTATATTATCAACTATCAAAAAATGACAAAGGAGAGGACCTTGCGCATTGAAGCTTACTATAAAAAATACGAGGATTTGGTTGAAACAGTGCCTTCGGGTTATAATTATTTCTCCTATAATAATAACGGAAATGGGTATGCGCAAGGGATAGAGTTATTCTGGAGAGATAAGAAGACTTTTAAGAATTTTGATTATTGGATAAGCTATTCTTATCTGGATACCAAACGCCAATTCCTGAACTACCCGGAACAACTGATGCCCACCTTTGCCGCCAAGCACACGGCTTCAATTGTTACAAAACGATTTTTTACCGATATCAAGACGGGCATTAACCTTACTTATAGTTACGCTACGGGAAGACCGTATTACAATTTCCTGATTGACAATTCAGGGAAATATTTTTTATCGGACAAGGGCATGACAAAAGATTATAACAGCCTTGGGTTTAGCGCTGAATATGTGCCAAGCATTGGCAAAAAGAATGCAAAGACCTTTGTTGTACTGTTTGCAAGCATTAACAATGTGCTTGGTTACAATGCAGTGTATGGGTATAATTATTCGTTTAGTGGCAACCCGGCGCTTAAGCAGCCCATAGAACCACCGTCAAGGCGCTTTTATTTTATCGGCTGCTTTTTAAGTTGGGGCGTTGACAGGACACAGGACGCTATTAATAATAACCTGTAAATAACCAAATATGCCGGTTCAGAAAAATTTGACGAAACTTTCAATCCTAAAAATATTATTTTAATGATATTATTATCAATCAACAATCATTCAAAAAAAACAATCACAATGAAAAAAGCTCTCTTTGGTTTTGTTTTAATCATAGCTGCCGCTGCAAATGCGCAAAGTGATAAATACGTTGCTGTGATGCAAAAAAATATTGCATTATTGGATTCAGCAAAAACAGGTCAGGATTTTCAAAGCGCCGCCAATGCATTTGAGCGTATTGGCGATGCAGAAAAAACGCAATGGCTGCCTTATTATTATTCTGGGCTTGCACTGTCAACCATGGGCTGGATGGATCAAAAGCTTGACAAAGACGCGAATTCAGCCAAGATAAATGCCCTGTGCGATAAAGCGGAAGCCATTGAAAAAAATGCTGAGATTTATGCATTGAGAAACATGGCAGCCACACAACAGATGCTTGTTGATCCGCAGACGCGCTGGCAATCTTACGGCCAGCAAGCAAGTGGATACCTGCAGGAAGGGATGAAACTTGACCCGAACAACCCGCGTTTATTTTATCTGCAGGGCCAGAGCATTTTCGGGACACCAGAAGCATATGGTGGTGGCAAAAAAAATGCAAAGCCATTGTTTGAAAAAGCGGTAGCGTTGTTTAAAACTTTCCAGGTAAAACCGCTGTACCCTAGCTGGGGACAGAAATCTTCGGAAGATATGCTTGCAAAATGCCAGTAAGATGCTCCGGAAAATAGCACCTTTCCCTTGAGTGATGCTTCACTTCGATAAATTGTTTTGTTATGGATGTTAATGAAAATGAATTTTCGGCGGAACAAAGCCTGCGGCTTATTACTTCAATGATTGAAACAACCAAAAACTCAATCAATGATAACAGCATTTATTTCTTATTATGGGGCTGGGGAATATTTTTAGCATGCGCAGTACAATATTACATGATGGCGATTCTCAATAATCCGTATAATGGCCTGGCCTGGTTGATCATCCCGGTACTGGCAATTGCGCAAATTGTATTGATTATCAAAAAAAGAAGAAAGGAAAAGGTCAAAACTTTCATCAACGATGCCAATGCTTACTTATGGAGCGGTGTCGGGCTATCTTATTTGGCAGTCGTTTTTGTTTTCGGAAAAATCGGATGGGAATATTGCTATCCAATTTATATTATTTTTTATGCCATCGGGACTTATGTTTCTGGCCGATTAATAAAGTTTAAGCCATTGGTCATTGGCGGGTTGATTTGTTTCCCTTTAGCAGCAGTTACTGCTTATCTGGATTTAGATTACAGAATCATAATGCTGGGTGTCGCTATTTTGATAAGCTACATTATTCCCGGCCATCTATTGCGAGCAAAATACAAGAAACAACAGGCGGATGTTTAAAGATCTTGACCCCATATTGCATTCGCAGCTAAGGCTTGCAGCTATCTCGCTTTTGATTAGCGTGAAAGAGGCTGAGTTCACTTTTATAAAAGAGAAAACAAATGCCACTGCAGGTAACCTGAGCGTCCAGATCAACAAGCTTAAAGATGCCGGCTATATTGAAGTGACCAAACAGTTTAAAGACAACTACCCGCAAACAATTTGTAAGATTACCCACAAGGGGATTAAAGCATTTGAGCTGTATGTAAAAAACCTGCAGTCTTATCTTGGGGTACAAAAATAAAACCCTCCCATGGCGGGAGGGTTCTTTCTACCTCTGGTTGAACCTGTAATTTTTTTCAACTCTTTATCAATTTCATCACCATCCTTTCGTTGCTATTCACGATAATTTCGAGTTTGTAATTGCCCGGCTTTAATTTGCTGGTGCCGTAAAGCCTGAATGAATTTAAGCCATCATCAGCTTTTGCGGTTTTCTTCATCACTTCCTCTCCATTGCAATCGGTGATCTTCATTACTACAAAAGAACTTTCTTTCAATTGTACATTCACCTGTATATCATTTATAGTTGGATCAGGCGTAACACTGATAGAAGCCACACTGTGCGTTTCATACATTCTAACAATCAGCACTTTCGAATAGGAGCAGCTCCCCTCTTCAAATTGCTGAACGCGGTAATAGAGATCATTTTTTCTTGCAACAGTCGGCTTGACATTATCCGTGAAGGAATACGCGGAGCTGGAGGCCGAGCCTGCATTTACTTCCCCTACTTTTTCGTAATGCTCTCCGTCTGTGCTTCTTTCAATGTTAAAATGGCCACGCGTTTTTTGGTCGGCAAGATTCCAATGCAGATCTACTGCACGGTTGGTATATTCCCCATTGAAACTAACGAGCCTTTCCGCCAGCAAATTCCTGCTAGATGCTTTTTTAGCTGAAGTAGTGGTATCCTCCCAGGGGTAAATAGTGATCTTTTTGTAGTTCGAATGGTTTGCAAAAATCCCCGTTGCGGTTAATACAAATCCTTGTATTAACAAGATGCTTTTTAGACTTTGTCTCATCCTTGTAGGTTTCAAAAGTTAAAAAATAAGTACCAGCACACGCGGGTAGCATCAACGCAGGAAATTCAAAGGAAGGAGATGGACTCAAAAAAAAATCTATTTGGCATCTTGGCCTTGCTGCACAAGAAAATACATGGCAGAGAAAAGCCTTTACAGTAAAGTGTTTTAGAGCATTAAGGTTTTCGGGATTCTGGTTGCGGAACTAAAGTGGAGTTCCTGCGGTTTGGAATTGTCAGAGGATGATTAATCAAAGATAGAAAACAGAATCAGTTTTTGCAACACTTCACAATAAAATAAATTTTAGCGCTCAGTTTTAACCTTTTAGCAAACATTATCCGGACGAAATGTTATAAGAAAAGGGTTTTGCAGGCTAAATTGCGTGCATTAATTATTGAATAGGGAATTAGGGCTCAAGCAGTGCGGAAACGGTGGTTACAGCCAGGATTTTCTGATTTCTTATCCTTTGTTACACATTTCTCATTCTCAACAGCATGTCCCCAATTATCAAGGTAAATAATGTAAGCAAGTATTTTAAGGATATAAAAGCAGTGGATGGTCTTTCCTTTTCTATCAATGAGGGAGATATATATGGCTTTCTCGGGCAGAATGGTGCGGGCAAATCCACTACCATAAGAATGTTGCTTACCCTCATAGAGCCGACAAGCGGCGAGGTAGAAATTTTTGGGATGAGCCTGCGCACCCACCGCAAAGAAATATTGCGGAAAATAGGCGCAGTGATTGAGCGGCCTGATCTGTATAAATATCTGACTGCCTATGAAAATATTTCCTTGTTCGCAAAAATGAGCGGGATAAAAGTTTCTAAAGCCAGGTTAATGGAGCAATTAGAACAGGTTGGCCTAGCTGAACGTGCTCACAGTAAAGTGAAAACCTACTCCCTCGGCATGAAACAGCGCTTAGGCATTGCCGTTGCACTAGTAAATGACCCTCAATTGGTTATCCTGGATGAGCCAACAAATGGCCTTGACCCGCAGGGCATTGCAGATGTACGCAACCTGATTTTGCATTTAAGCAGGCACCAGCACAGAACCGTTTTAGTATCATCACACCTGCTAAGCGAGATTGAACTTATTGCCAACCGTATGTTGATTGTGGATAATGGAAAAAAAATTGTTGAAGGGAGCGTACAAGAGTTATTTGACCCAGCTGAAATGATGGTGGAACTGCAAACAACAAATGCTGCTAAGACAGCAGAAGCTATTAATAATTCGTACTGGAAAAAATATTTTCAGAAGCAACAACAGGAAACATTCATTTTCAAAATGCACAAAAAAGAGATACCTGCTTTCAATAATTATTTAGTCAGTAAAGAAGTGGAGGTCTTATCCATACAGTCCAGGCATTCACTCGAAGATTATTTTTTATCACTAACCAGCGCCAACCAACATGTACAGGCTTTTACAAATTGAGTTGTTCAAAATATTCAAACGGCCGAGAACCTATATCAGCTTCGCTGCCATTGCGGCTATGGTCCTTATCATCCAGTTAGGTCTCAAATTTGACGGCAAATCCTACCTGCAACTACTAATGAGCGGTATTTCAGATTCTTTTTATGTGCCTTACGAGTTGATACTTAACGGATACTTAGTCGCCTTCGTAATCCTGAACACTTTGTTGATTCAGGTCCCTTTGCTTATCGCACTAGTTGCCGGCGACGTTGTTGCCGGCGAAGCCAATATGGGTACCTTGCGTTTGCTCATTACAAAACCAGTTAGCCGAACCGAGCTGATGCTAGCGAAATTTGCAGCATCTGTTGTCTATACGGTCTTATTATTAACGTGGATGGCCTTGCTTGCGCTGTTTTTGAGCATGTTGTTTTTTGGCACCAATGATATGCTCATTGCACGCAACGAGGTGATGGAGCAGATTGGTAAAAACGATATCCTTTGGCGGTATACCGCTGCTTTCGGTTACGCCGCGGTTGCGCTGAGCACCGTTGCCGCTCTCGCTTTTTTATTATCGGTGTTTGCAGAAAATTCAATAGGGCCCATCGTTTCCACCATCAGCATCGTAGTGGTGTTAACCATTTTGTCAGAAATGAAAATACCTTTATATGATAACACAGTGAAGCCCTATTTATTTACTTCTCACATGCTGGCATGGAAGGGTTTTTTCTATTCCAAAGCCAACAGCGATGGGCAGGCGATTTCCGGCTCCATAGAAAACCTGCCAGCTATTCTAAGAAGCCTGGGCATTTTATTGAGTTATATCGCTTTGTTTGTTTCTACTGCAATTGTTGTATTCAGGAAAAAAGACATTCTTAGCTAATCATTTTTTGCGTATGCTGGTCAAAAAATTTTATTTATTAATTTTTTTAGGATCCTTATCCAGGATTGCTTTTGCACAGGACGCTAGTTTTTTGCTGCAAAAAGTGAGAGAGAAATTGAATAAGGTAAACGATTATGAAGCAACGGGCATCATGAAGACCAATGTCAGTTTTCTGAAGGTCCCGACAGCAGCGGTGAAAGTGTATTTCAAGAAACCCGACTATCTCAAGATAAAAAATGAGAAGGGGATTTCATTGGTCCCGAAAGGAGCGGTGAGCATCAGTTTGAACAATTTGTTGAAGGGGAATTATACGGCCCTGGACGTCGGCAATGATATGATGGACGGGCGCAAAATTAGGATCATAAAGCTCTTGCCTCAAGATGAAAATGCAGATATTGTTCTTTCTACTTTTTATATTGATCCGGACCGTTTGCTTGTTGTGAAAGCAAAAACTACCACACGTGAAAATGGGAGTTATGAAGTAGAAATGAGCTACGGGAAATATGCAGAATATGCCCTGCCTGATACAATGCTTTTTACCTTCAATACAAAAGATTACAAATTACCTGAAGGAATAACCTTTGATTACGATGATGGCAGCAAAAAGAAAACACAGATCAACCCCAACAGCAATAAAGGCAAAGTGGAAATTGTTTATTCGTCTTACCTTATAAATAAGGGCTTGCCGGATGCGGTCTTCAAATAATTATTTAGCCTTCATTCTCTTCAATTTTTTCATCCACTGCGTTGGCAAGAATAACAGATGTCACCTTCTTCATAGGGTTCTTCCTGTTTTCTTCATATTCCTGACGCTGATTGATGATGTCAATGCAGCAGTATATTGCAGCTATAAAAGAACTGGGATCTGCCCGGTCCTTGCCTGCGATGTCAAACGCAGTGCCATGGTCTGGAGATGTCCTCACAGCGGGCAGTCCAGCTGTATAATTTATGCCTTCGCCAATTGATAATGATTTGAAAGGGATCAAACCCTGATCATGGTACATTGCAAGCACGGCATCAAATTTCCGCTGCTGGTTGAGGGCAAAAAAAGCGTCCGCACTGTAAGGCCCGAAAACCATCATACTATGTTTTGCGTCTTTGATAGCAGGTTTGATGATCTCTTCTTCTTCTTTCCCAACCAATCCCTCATCGCCTGCATGCGGGTTCAGGCCGAGCACTGCAATTTTTGGCTTATCGATACCAAAATCCTTTACCAGACTGTCTTTCAAGATATTTAATTTGGATAAAATGGCTTCGCGTGTAATATATTTTGCCACTTCACTGATCGGCACATGCTCTGTTACCAGCCCCACTCTGAAATTACCCGCAGCCATCAGCATGAGCACGTCATTTACTCCGAAAGCATGTTTTAAAAAAGGTGTGTGACCGGTGAAATCAAATTCTTTTGATTGCGTGTTTTTCTTGTGGATGGGTGCTGTTACGAGACCTTGAATTTTTCTACCTTTCAACGCATCTGTTGCTGCCAATAAAGATTTCACGGCATATATACCACCGGTTTCAGTCAGTTGCCCGGGCGTGATGGCCACCTCCTCTTCCCAGCAATTAAAAATGTTAACCTGCTTATGGCTGATGCGATTGAAATCCTTGGTACTTTGATAATTGAAATTAATTTCTGGTATGGCTTTGCGGTAAAAGTTAATGACTTTGTTAGATGCAAATATCACCGGTGTACACAATTCAAGGATACGGTGGTCACTGAAAGTTTTTATGATTAGCTCAATGCCAATCCCATTCACGTCGCCAGTAGAAATGCCAATAATCGGATGTTGCTTGGGAATGCTCATTCAAAATAATTTATGGGCTGTAAAAATACAATATTTATGTTTGAGCAATTAAAGAAGCTTTTTTGGAATCATTTCTTTTGATAGGTGTAGCACTCTGGCAAGAGGAATCCTTTAACCCATTTTGGTACTATTGGCTTACTAGTACGCCTGCAAATGCATTCTACAAGCATGGAATCACTCCCAGCACTGTCAATAATTTGAGTGCTTCAGTCTTTGCCTTGCAAAATGGTTCTTAGAAAGTTTAATTTTGCCATCGCTTATGTATACCTTAAAAAAATCCCTCGGCCAGCATTTTTTGCACGATGAGAATATTTGTCGCAAGATCATGCAGAGTATTAAGCAAACCCCTTTTGATCAATTACTGGAAGTTGGCCCAGGGGCAGGCGCACTAACAAAATATTTTATTGAATTAAAAGAGGTGCATTTTAAAGCCGTTGAAGTGGATGAGGAAAAAGTTGAGTACCTCTATACAAGGTATCCCTTGTTGAAAGATAAAATAATCCATCAAAGTTTCCTGGATATTGAAAAACCATTTGAAGGCAAGTTTACCGTAGTGGGTAATTTCCCTTATAATATATCGTCTCAAATCCTTTTTAAGATATTGGAATGGAAAGAGGATGTGGAGTGTGTTGTTGGAATGTTCCAGAAAGAAGTAGCGCAGCGTATCGCGGCAAAGGAAGGAAATAAAACCTATGGCGTATTGAGCGTTTTGGTACAGGCTTTTTTTGATACAGCCTATTTATTTGAAGTAAGTGAAAATTCCTTTAAACCGCCACCGAAGGTGAAAAGCGCAGTGATTCGTTTAACTCCGAGGGCGGAGCATCTAAAGCTCAGCAAAGAGAATCTTTTTTTCTTGTTGGTGAAAACGGCATTCAACCAACGTAGGAAAACTTTGCGAAACGCGGTAAAAAGCTTGTTTGATGAAAATATGTTGAAGGATGAAATATTTGACAAACGCGCAGAGCAGCTTTCGGTAAACGATTTTGCCCAGCTGACATTCAGGATGAAATAATTTCTGGGGGTATCAGAAGTGTCGGCAAATATGAAGTTTTGTCATCAGGCGGCTGCGCCAAGGCGAAGAAAATACAGAGGGTTTGTTTAAGCGCCCCAGTCGGTCCAATAGGTTTCTTGTAATCAAGAACTAAAACATTTTTTTTATAAATTACATTTTGGAAAATGAAGAAAGCCATTATTACCGCAAAAGTGCACAAGTACTTAATTGAAAGGTTGGAAGCTCAAGGCTACATTGTGGAGCATTTGCCACAGATAACCTATGAACAACTGCAAACTGCAGTTGAAGATGCTGAAGGATTGGTCGTTACAACCAGACTGAAAATTGATAAGAACATAATTGACAGAGCACCCAACCTGAGGTGGATTGGGCGCTTGGGAAGCGGCATGGAACTTATTGACGTGGATTATGCACAGAGCAAAGCCATCGTATGCGTGAGTAGTCCTGAAGGGAACCGAAATGCAGTAGCCGAGCATGCCCTCGGGTTGCTGCTCAGCTTGATGAATAAAATTCCTTCAGCCAATGAGCAAATAAAACAGGGCAAATGGGACCGCGATTCCAACCGGGGCACCGAACTCACCGGCAAAACAATTGGCGTTATTGGGTTTGGTAACACAGGTGGCGCGTTTGCCAAGCTGCTTTCATCCTTTGAAGTTACTGTGCTTGGGTACGACAAATACAAATTCGATTTTGCAAAAGGATATGTGCGTGAGGCCAACCTGGAACAGATAGCCAGGTATGCCGACGTGGTGAGCTTTCATGTGCCATTAACGCAAGAGACCTTGCACATGGCGGGTGACCATTTTTTTAATTCCCTGGAAAGAAAACCCTATTTTATCAATACCTCACGGGGCAAAGTGCATGACACGCCGAGCCTTGTCAGGGCGCTGCAAAATCAAAAAATTGCAGCAGCGGGACTGGATGTCCTGGAAAATGAAAAGCTGGATACCTATGGATTGGAAGAAAAGCAACAGCTTGACTGGCTCCTGGACCAGCCAAATGTCATTATTTCGCCCCATATCGCGGGATACAGCCATGAGGCTTTTTATAAAATGGCTAAAATATTGCTGGAAAAGCTCGGGATTTGATTTTATTGCTCCTAAAGAAACGACCAATACAAAGGGTCGATGAAAAAGGCTTCGCGTTCAGTGTTTTCTCTGCTATCGAAGTGTGAAAATCATGAAACTTCTTTTTTTTTTTTGGCATAATTCGTTAACTTTATTTTTAGCCCTAAATTTTTTATCTTTGTACAAATAGTGCAACGCTTCATTAAAATGAGGCGTTGTTATTTTTTTCTTATTTAGTAATGAAGCAAAAGGACAGAATATGAGCGAAATAACCTATTTCACAAAAGATGCTTTGAAGCTATTGAAAGCAGAGCTGCAGAAAATGAAAGCCATTGATCGACCCGCAGCCTCCAAAGCCATTGCAGAGGCCCGCGAAAAAGGGGACCTCCGCGAGAACGCTGAATACGATGCTGCCAAGGAAGCTCAAGGATTGCTGGAAGCAAAAATACAACGCCTGGAAGGCGATCTGGCAAATGCGCGCATTATCGACGAAAGCAGTATTGACACAAGCAAAGTTTCTATATTGACCAAAGTAACGGTTACCAATCTCAGTACAAAAAAACAAGCAACCTACCATCTGGTTTCGGAACAGGAAGCAGACCTGAAGCTTGGCAAAATATCTATCACCTCGCCGATTGGCAAAGGGTTGCTGGGAAGGCAAGTTGGTGATATCACCGAAGTAAAAGTGCCTGCAGGTCTGATAAAATTCAAGGTTGAAAATATTACGGTCTAGAAAATCATAAGATAAGGGACTGAAATGTTGTATTTCAAATCTCCCTCCCCCTGCATCTCAAATCTTGGATCATGACTATATTTTCTAAAATAATCAAAGGCGAAATCCCCAGTTTCAAAATTGCGGAAAACGAAATGTTCTTCGCATTTCTTGATATTTTCCCACTCCGCGAAGGCCACGTCCTGGTGGTGCCAAAAATCGAGATAGATAAATTCTTCGATCTACCGGTCGCGTATCTTGGTGAAATGCTCCTTTTCGCAAAGCCCATAGCACTAGCTATTGAGAAATCTTTCCCATGTGATCGCTGCGGGCTGTCTGTTATAGGGCTTGAAGTGCCCCATGCACATTTGCATTTGGTCCCGATTAATGAATCGGATGATCTGAATTTCACAAGAGGAAAAATGAAAGTGACGTCGGAACAATTAAAATCGGCGCAGGAAAAGATTGTTGGGAATCTCAAATAACAAAACTTGAAGCATGGGTTTGGCAATTTAATTTCTTTGTGTCACGGTAATTGAAATCAACAGATCCAACGCTACATTCCCCCTGGCCTGCGGATTTATAATCCCTTATTTCAACCTACCCGGATTTTGTTTCACGAAATCTTCCCATCCCTTCATTTTCTTCCCATCCGATTTGTTCAAAGCATTGTGTTGAAAATGATGGCAAACAGCCACTGCCAAAGCATCGGAAGCATCAAAATGTTTTAGTTCATTTTGTACCTGCAATATTTGCTGCAACATTTTCCAAACCTGTCCCTTATCAGCGTTACCATTGCCTGTGATGGATTGTTTTATTTTTTTTGGAGAATATTCTGTCACGGGCAGGCTTGCCTGCATCGCAGTGGCAATCGCTACCCCTTGGGCCCGGCCTAGTTTCAGCATACTCTGTACGTTTTTGCCAAAAAATGGCGCCTCGATGGCAAAATCGTGCGGCTTGAATTCAATAATCAGCTCCCGCACTTTTTTATGTATAAGTTGCAATCGCTCATAGGCATCCTTTTCAGATGATAGTTTCAGTACGCCCATGGCAAGCAGGCTCACTTTTCGTTCGCTGATAGCAATCAATCCATATCCCATAACTATTGTCCCGGGGTCAATGCCTAAAATTATTTTAGTGTGTTTTTGCAACAGAGGAGTATTTTTGACGCTGAATAATGGTGCTGAACAAAAATATCAAAATAATACTCAACTATTTCCTGGGCCCGATTATATTCCTGCTTCTGCTATATGCATTCTATTCTCAGCTTTTGCAAAAAAATAACTGGCGCATATCTTTGCACGAGGTAACGCATGCCGTTTCAGGCCCATCGGAATGGAAATTGTGGATCGTGTTCCTGTTGATGTTCGCGAACTGGGGAATCGAAGCCAGAAAATGGCAGCTCAGCATCCGATCTATCGAGCAAATCAGCTTCTGGCGTGCATGCAAGGCAACACTCACGGGTTCCACCTTGGCATCGTTTACGCCAAACCGGATGGGCGAATACCTAGGCAGGATATTATACGTACAGGAAGGAAAACGCATACAATCCATATCGCTCACCATTGTTTGCAGCATGGCACAAATAATAGTTACCATGACAGTGGGTTGTGGCGGTATTATTTATCTTCAAAGGCATTTGGATCATCAAATACCCAAAGCCCAGGCTTTTCATCTCGCGCTAAACATACTGTTTTCCATAGTCGCAATCACTCTTGTATTTTTGCTGGTTCTTTTTTTTCGTTTGGGGTGGGTTGTTAGGTTGATGCACATTGTGCGGATACCTGACAAATATTTAGGATATGTCAAAATTTTGGAAGAATTGAATGCAACCATCTTATGGGCAATTTTGTCATTATCTATTGTCAGGTATTTTGTGTTTATCATGCAGTATTACTTTATGTTTTCCGTTTTTGGTGTATCGTTAACGTTTTTACAAACCTTAAATAGTGTTAGTCTTGTTTTTTTAGTGATGGCAGTTGTTCCTACTTTTACGGTCTTAACTGAACTGGGGCTGAGATGGGAATCAAGTATCCAGATTGTTCAATTATTCAGTGGGAATACAGCAGGAATATTTGCCTCATCTTTTGGGATATGGCTCATTAATCTGGTTATTCCTGCGCTGGCAGGTAGTTTGCTTATATTAGGGATAAAACTATTCAAAAAGTAAATGAAATTATTTAATACGGTTTTTATTTTGGTGTTCATGTCGCTCAGTTTTCCGTTGCGTGCGGGCGAAGAATTTTGCGGCACACGCAACAAATCTTTTCTGGCTGGGGAAACCATCATGTATAAAGTATATTATACGCTTGCCGGCGTATATGTAGCCGCAGGCGAAGCGATGTTTAATACTTCACTTGAGCAGGTTAATAATAAGCCTGTTTATCACATTACCGGAGATGGCAAGACTTATGGTTTTTACGATAATTTTTTTAAGGTAAGAGATAAGTATGAAACATTTATAGATACAGCCACCATGCAGCCTTTAAAATTTTTGCGGAATGTGGATGAAGGAGGGTACAAAATTTATGAGAATGTAACTTTCAATAAAGCAGTGAGCACAGCGATTACTACCAAAGGAGTTTATAAGGTGCCATCCTGCATTCAGGATGTGATGAGCTCTATTTATTATGCGCGCAATATTGATTTCAGCAAGTTGAAAGTGAATGATAAAATACCCTTCAATATGTTTTTGGACAATCAGGTGTATGAGATTTATATCCGTTATGCCGGAAAAGAAATTGTGAAAACGAAATACGGAAAATTCAGGGCGATAAAATTCAAGCCACTTCTTATTAAAGGAACGATTTTTGAGGGCGGGGAGAAAATGACTGTTTGGGTAAGCGATGATGGGAATCATATCCCGCTGCGTGTGGAAAGCCCCATCAGCGTGGGCAAAGTGCAAGTGGAGATGATGGATTTCCGCAACAGACGCTACCCGCTCACGTCCTTGTTAGATGTCAATTAGGCCATTTTTCGAAGGTTTTCTGCTTCCCCTAAACTTCTTCCAGCATAAAAACCGCTTTGCTTCTTATGCCTTTTTCAGTCAGCTGCAGACTGCAGCATTCATTCACCGGGTCGTGCTCAAAAAAAAGAATGTAATCGTTTTCAGCAGCTTCCATAAGAAACGACTTTTTTTCATTCAGCGTGGTGAGCGGGAACATATCATAGGCCATCACATAAGCAATGGGAATATGCGCAAGCGAAGGAATCAAATCTGCCATGAACACAATTGTTTTTTCTTTGTAAGCAATTTGAGGCAGCATCATGGCCCTGGTATGGCCGTTTACCAAGCGGATGGAAAAATTGCTTGAAATCTCGGTCTTACCGTGTCCAGCGACTGAAAGCTCTGCCTCATTCATTATGGACCGTTCGGGGTTAACCATCCTCAATTGGCCGCTTTCCTTAATGGGCAAAATATTTTCTTTTAAAAATGATGCTTTCTCTCTGTCATTGGGCACTGTTGCCCATTGCCAGTGGTCTTCATTGCTCCAATAGTTTGCGTTTTTAAATGCTGGGATCAATTTGTCGTTATCACGAATAATGCTCCCTCCGCAATGATCAAAATGCAGATGCGTCAAGAAAATATCTGTGATGTCGTCTCTGTGAAAACCATGTTTGTTTAATGATGTATCCAAGGATTCATTTCCATGCAAATAATAATGGCTAAAAAATTTCTCATCCTGCTTATTGCCGATCCCGTTATCGATTAAGATT
>DATMMJ010000234.1:0-6856 GCA_035569795.1 Puia sp.
AAATCTTGCGCGCAGCCAAACCGCCAAACGCAGATACTTCTTACCGTTATCCGTGCTCAGGGGAAGCAGATGGCTCCAAGATCCGGAGAAGTAATTCAATACAATGATCTGGAAAGCTTGAAGATTTTTGGAGATGGGGCACTTGAAAAGCAAATAGAAGCAAGAATAGAGCAGCAGATCGAGAGCGGCATATCAGCAACTCAGCATTTTGAGTCAGCTGAGGGAAGAAAATTATCTTTGTTCATTGAATTACTTCCCCCGGAAATCCATTTGATATTAATGGGTCATCAGTACGATGTGTATCCGCTTGCAAGGCTTATCAAAGAAATGGGATGGCGCGCAACAGTTGTGTCAAACCCGTTAAAAGTAAATCCTAAAGTATTAACTACAGTAGATAAAGTGTGTGGCTATGACCAAATGAACGATATTGCGATTGATAAAAACACGGCTATCCTGTTGATGTCTCACGATTATAAAACAGATAAGGTAAATCTGTCCAGAGCATTGGGTACGAGTACCCGTTATGTGGGCATGCTTGGGCCAAAACTACGCGCTGAAAAAATTTTCAGGGAGTTGGAACAAGAAGGCAAACCAGTTACTGATCAAGACAGGGAGCGTATTTATGCACCTGCAGGTTTGGATATTGGAGCACTATCTCCCGAAGAAATTGGACTGTCATTGATCGCTGAAATAAGAGCGGTTTTTTCTAAAAGAGACGGTGGCTTTTTAAGGCTGCGGCAAAAGACTATACATGAAAGAGATTTTAAACACGACAATGATCACAGACACATATAACAGGGTTCATGATTACTTGCGGATCTCACTGACAGACAATTGCAATCTTCGTTGCTTTTATTGCATGCCTGAAGAAGATTATGCGTTCACTCCTTCTCCTAAATTGATGCAAATTGATGAAATAGAGGCGATAGCAAAAATATTTGTAGAACAAGGTGTGCGAAAAATAAGGCTAACTGGCGGTGAGCCATTAGTGCGCAAAGGTGCTGAAGATATCATACTTCGATTAGCTAAATTACCTGTTCAACTTACCCTCACTACCAATGCCACAAGGCTTCACGAGTTTGTTGATGTGCTCGAACAAGCAAATGTGCGGTCGCTGAATATCAGTTTAGATACTTTGCAATCCGAAAAATTTCAACTCATTACCCGTCGCAATTTATTTGGAAGGATTGTAGAAACTATCAACTTGCTCATCAATAAAAATTTTCACGTTAAAGTAAATGTAGTGGTAATGAAGGGCTTGAACGATAATGAGATCAATGACTTTGTGGAATGGACAAAAGATACCAATGTGCATGTGCGATTCATTGAATTCATGCCGTTTGAAAGTAACCGGTGGACAAGCAATAAGGTTTTTACTTGGAAAGAAATGATCGAAGTAATCGAGAAAAAATATGTTGTCCTGCGCCTGCACGACGACGAGCATGATACCGCAAAGAAATACAGAGCAGAAAATCACAAAGGGACTTTCGCAGTCATCAGCACCATGAGCGCTCCATTTTGCAGCGGTTGTAACAGGATGAGGTTGACTGCTGACGGAAAAATGAAGAACTGCCTGTTCTCGCAAAAGGAAACAGATCTTCTGACCGCGTTCAGAAATGGCGAAAACATACTGCCCCTGATCTTAGAAAGCATCCATGCTAAAGAAAAAGAGCTTGGTGGGCAATTCACAAAGGATTTTGAAAAAATCCACGCAGAGAACCTTCACAACAGAAGCATGATTGCTATCGGCGGATAATTTTGTTTGCGCAACTTTTTATATTTATCTTTTAGGGGTTAAACATCAAGATATGGCCAACTCGTTAAAAACCATGCTGAAAAAAAACCTCAGCTTTAAAGTGAATGGCAGTTTATGGCTGGAATGTGGAGGTAAAAAATATTTTGGCCCTGGACCCATGGAGCTATTGGAAAAAATTGCTAAAACAGGTTCAATCAATAAAGCTGCCAGACAAATGGGAATGTCCTACAAAAAAGCCTGGGAAATAATAAACCGTCTTAACAAAAATGCTGCGTTGCCTTTAGTAAAGACACAATCTGGCGGCGAAAAAGGCGGGGGATCTGTTATTTCACTGGAAGCAAAGCAGCTGATAGCTTATCATATTAAACTAAGAAAAAAATTCCTCGCATTTTTGGAGAAACAGACAAATCTGTTAGCCTAATCATTCATTTCATTCCATGTTTTGACATCGCAGCACTCCGAAAGTTTTTTGGAACTTTTCTGCAGTCGTTATATATTTAACTATATAACGATTTCAATAGTTATTTTCTAAACCAAAAATTTGCGTTTTGAAAAAGAAAATCTTCTATTTTCTTTCTCCATTGATACTGGTCTTCGCTATCAATTCATTTTCCCAAACGCAGCAAGTACCCCCAACTTATCCAAAGGTGGTCGGCTATCTTAGCTTTATCATACCTGCTGTAACCATTAATAAATCTACCACAACCAATGACTTTTCCGGTGGTTGGAGTGAATTTGGGATCGGGTTTCCTGTTGGAGTAAATGTCTTATACAGCCAGCATTTTGGTTTTAGCTATGAAATTACTCCGACAGTGCAGGCAGGGGGCGGGACCACCAAAACGAGCAAAATACTGTTTGACCCTGGTCCGATGTTCCGTTTCAGTCACGGCTTCACTATTATCACCCGCCTAGCATTTGATACGCAGGGGCGTTATGGTTTTACGCCTGTGTTCAATGAAGTTTATGCACGGACAAAAGCAGTAAATTACTTTGTGGCATTGTCAGTTCCTGCGCGTTTTGGTAACGATCAACTTCCCACTGTTGGCCTCAATTTGCAGATTGGGTTTATTTTTAATTGAACTGCCATTATTTGATTTCTGTGGTCAAATCTGTATTAGCCACATCGTGTGACCCAGAATCTAATAAAAGATCTTTTCAAAGGTACTGGAACATCTATTATCCTGGGCTGGATTGTGTGTGTCCCGGAATTCCTTGTTGCAATAACCAATTTTTGGTGACGTGGATAGTCCTGGTAAAAGGGATATCTGCAGCGATTCTTTAATTATTTTTTCAGCTTTGCTCACCAGAAAAGGGTGCCGCTTTCTCATCACTCATCTTCTTTTTCAATTTTTTATTTAGGTCTTCACCGCCTATTTAATTTATATGTTTTTTTATTTCTGGATTAACTGGCTTGGTATTACTGTTCTTGCATTTATTGACTAAATTTATTAGATGAAAAGGAATGCGCAGCTTTTCTTTCTATGGACGCTGATCTATGCTTTACTCTGCTCCTGCCAGAAAGAATACAGTTACGAAGGAAACTTTATCTCCTCCGGTTCTTTGGTCAAGGATGCCAATAACAATTGCAGCGCTGTTACGGTTACAGGCTTGTACAACGCGGGGAAAAAGCTTAATGACAGCAATTTTATTGTTGTGCAAGTACATGTAGACAGGTCTGGAAATTATAACATCCGGACGGATACACTAAACGGATTTTCATTTTCGGGATCAGGCTCATTCGCCGATACGGGATACGTACGCGTAAAGCTTGCGGGCATTGGCAACCCAACAACGCCGGGCGCCGAATTATTTACTGTCAATTATGGTTCATCGATGTGTACTATATCTGTGCAGGTTGCGGAAGGTTTGCTCATTGCAGCTTATACGTTGCGCGGCTCACCAAACGGGTGCATGAACGATACCGTGATAGGCAGTTATATAAAAGGGATCCCCCTTGATACTTCTGAAAAGATTTTGGTTGCGTTAAATGTCATCTCGCCAGGCAGTTATTTCATATCTACCGATACGGTAAATGGCTACAGCTTTTCAGGATCAGGTATCTTGAGCGCAACAGGCATACAAACAGTTATGCTTACCGCCAACGGAACACCAATCAACGCAGGGATAGATGTGTTCAAAGCGCTTGCAGGCGCTTCTACCTGTTCATTTTCAAATACAGTATATACACCTGTCGTCACTATCACAAATCCGGACCATTTTCCATTAACTGTCAATAGTTATTGGAATTATGATGACCTCTTTAATACGGGTGATACCATCGGAAGGGTGATAATTGACACCATTTCTGAGAGTGGGAACAGATATGAAATAATGAAGGAAAATTTAAGCGCTGGAAGCTCAAAGCAATATTATTACCGCAAGCAGGGAAATGATTATTATGAATATGCAGCGGTTGACAAGTATACAAATTCAGTCCAATATGCCCCTACAATCTATGGTGATATCAATTTCCTAAAAGAGAATCTTAAGACAGGCGATTCATGGTATTCGACGGAATTCTCCGATACGGCGACTTTTGGGCAGGTAATCTTATTGCAGTATTATTTTATCTGCAAGAACGCCAGCGCAGCAGTCGTGGTTAATGGCAAAGCATTTACAAATGTGTATATTATTTTAATGCAGCCTCAAATAGCCGCATTAAACTATACACCCGGGCCCACGGGAGAAAAATACACCTATTATTACGCAAAAGGCGTAGGCCTGATTTATTGCGATGTAGCCAATTTGTTTTATACTCGACCTCAGATGCAAATAAGGAATTGGGTGGTATACTGACCAATAAATCTATCTAGTGGAACCGACAGTTGAACTGGCAAAAAATTATCATGCCGAATGTTCCAGATTCAAAAAATTGCTGACAAAAAAATAAAAACTGAAACATTGGCGAATGCCGGACAAGAGTCAACCGTCGGTTTCGGTTTCGTCTGACAATCATAAATCCATCGGTAATATTAATAGCGAACAATTGTATTTTTCTTAGGCGTTGGCAATCTACACTTGAGTAAATAATTTTCAAGTATGGGAGCTTTTTGAGTATTTTTGAGGCCCTTTTCTTTTTAGTTAATTCCTCAGCATACCGGTCCATCATGAAAATAAGATTCCTTTTAGTGGCAGCAATGGTACTTGCTGTCTTTACCTTGAATGCTCAGACGGATGTCAATAAATCTTTGACGATGTTTCAAGCGGATGCCATGCATTCAGGCAATTATCCTTCCAAAGAGTATAAAACCTTAGGGGATGTAAAATGGAAATTCAAAACGGCTGGCAAAATTTTTTCTTCTCCTGCTGTGGTTAATGATATCGCACTGGTAGGAAGCGAGGATAGCAGTCTGTATGCAATCGATATAAGGTCGGGGAAGCAAAAATGGAGATTCAAAACAGGCGGGGCAGTGCATTCCTCTCCAGCGGTCTATAATAACCTGGTTTATTTCGGCAGTTTTGATGGTTACTATTATGCAGTCGACATAAATTCTGGAATACAAAAATGGAGAATAAGGACAGGCGGAGAGAAATGGCAAGGGGGTAAAGGCTACTGGGGTATGAAACCAGTGAGTATGTCCATGAATGACCTTTGGGATTTTTTTCTTTCCTCGCCCATCGTAGCTACGATAGATAATACCCCTACGGTGTATTTCGGCAGTAGCGACGGTAACGTGTATGCCGTTGAGGCCAATAACGGTAAACTGAAATGGAAGTTTCGGACAGGCGGCATCATCCATACAAGTCCTGCTCTCTACCACAGCACGATTTACATTGGCAGTTGGGACACCTGGTTCTACGCAATTGACGCCCGAACGGGGAAAGAAAAATGGAAATTCAAGACGGGAAAGCAAGTGGCAATGACTGGGATTCAGGCATCTGCTACAATTGGGAATGGACGTGTGTATTTTAGCGCAAGAGATGCACATTTGTATGCATTACGTGCTGACAACGGCAAACTTATATGGAAGTATAATGCAGAAAATTCATGGATATTGAGCACTGCAGCCATTAAAGGTAATGTGCTCTATGTAGGCACTTCAGATACCTACCTCTTGTTGGCCCTTGACGCTAATACAGGAAAGGAAAAGTTCAGGCTTAAAACAAATGGCTATGTATATGGCTCGCCTGCCATCGCAGGCGGCAAAGCATACTTTGGAGACTTTACCGGCAAAATGTATGCACTCGATCTAAACAGCGAAGGCAAGAATTGGACTTCTTTTTCTACCGATAACCGCAAGCAAAATGCCGGAGGTATTCTAAAGAATGACACGCTCAATTTTGAATATGCCGCAAATGGCGCGGACCTGACTACTTACGCCGCAAACAAAAAAGTTATGGATAACTTTTACACGCTCGGCCCTATTGTTTCGTCTGCGGTAGTGAAAGATGGCGTGCTATATTTTGGCAGCGCTGATGGTTATCTCTATGCCCTCCATTTAAAGGATTGACAAGCAGCGACAGCTCTGTAATATCTGCGACTGTGTCATCTTCTTGCAACTGCGGGAGAAGAAATATTTAATGAAAAATGGAAGTCTTTTGATTTAGAGATTCATAATAAGACTTCCAGTCTCTTCTAAATTTTTCGCTGGGCCCTTTCAGTAATATAATATAGCTCCCAAATTCACGGGCATATGGGTTAGAGATGCTGTCGACTACAGTTGCGAAGCGGAACTCGTGGATAAATCCTGCATGGATTTCCTCCCGGTAGTCCGTGGACAAGATAACAACATTACTCTTGTAGAAATCAGGAGGTACCCAGAGTAAGAAGTTGGCTCCATGACCCATTAGAGCAGGCAAATGATATGGGGGTCCATAATAATTTACGGCACCTTCCTCGCCATAATTGTCGCAATCTATGATGGCCTGTTTCTTTTCATTACTGTCCAATGCGCTATAGACTTTTGCAATTTTTTCAGTCAGTTCTTTCCAGGACAACATATCCGCAAAATCTTGCGGCAAAAGATGGTCTTTCTGATCTTCCCAGCGAAGAAAACCCATTTTATGGATGATAGGGTTTCTTGCATAATAGGTCGAGAGCTGCTTAGGAGGAAGGAACGGGAGTGATATGGTATCAAAAAAACACCCAAAGGCAACGGT
>DATMMJ010000235.1:0-3224 GCA_035569795.1 Puia sp.
TTATAAATGCTAAAATCCAGAGATTTGAAATCAAACATTACAAATTTGATCTGGGCAGGATGTTTTGTTGCTATTAAGGACAATATCAATTGGTGGATGAAATTCGTCTTTCCAATCTCAGGAGGCCCTGCGATTAATATATTTTTTAGTTCTGCCAAATCCTTGAAAATTATTTGGTCTAATGAAAGAGACCACATCAATGGAAGTTGTAAAGACTGGCTTTCTTGAATTGACGCTTGGAATTTTTCAAACAAATCACTTGGCAGAAAAGTGTAACCAGGATCTTTATACGCACTCAGATCCTGCCTGGGGTCATAGCTATTAACTGCTTCAGGCATTTTATATATTGGTCTAGTTGTTGGGTTTATAATAACCTCCTTTGCAAATCTCTACCATTGCAAGTTAATGATAGTTTGTTTCGATTTAATAAGAGTGTAAAATCCTTCTCGTAGATATTTTGAAGAGTGCCTGTTTCATCTGATTCCTTCTAGTCACTGACAAAATTTTGACATATTTTTAAAATAATAGGCTGCTATTGTATTTGCGATATCATAATTGTTTTTTCTTCCGGCTTTAAATCAACATTTTCTTTACCCTTCCACAACTTCCCAATCACGTCTTTCATTTTTTGCTCAAAGAGATGGATAAGCTTCTGGCCTAAAATATTAAAAAAAACAGTTTGCTGCTAAACGCAAATATAATTTGGCTTAATCTCACCTTATTTTCTCGTATTTTTTTATTAAAAGATATTGAAGAAAAAAAGAACAAACCCTAATCGTTAAAATTAATGATTCGAACAATACCCCTTAAGGGGTAGACAAGAATGCTAAAACTATCTCTACATTAGCCTGTAATTCGCTTATTTTAGATTACTCTTGATTGAGGATAAAATGGCTTTTTTAGATCCCATGTTCTTCTTAGGCCTGGACAAAAAATTATTCCGCGCGCATGATTCTAATGTGCCTCACTGAGATCCACGTTGCAATATGGTATCTTTATATATGCGTCGTCCCTCACCCCTGCAAAATTCTGTTTTGAACTAACAGGTTTTGATGATGTACAATATTTGATTCCATCCTGGTTTTTAATTACGATGTACGTGGCGTCTGCTATCTCTTGCAAATGGAAATTATTTGGGTTCGACGCTGCTATCCTAAGAATCTTAATAAATTCCACGCATTCAGGAAGCTCATGCCATTTGCCATTTACCTTAAACAGCTCTGATTTTTTTAGGAAAACAGAGCAAATTAAATGGAATTCATGCCGCATAACCCTGATTGAATAATGGTTTTGAGTGAATGCTTCTACTCTTTCATTCAATGTGCCGAAACAATATAAGTAGGCAAATATTTTCCCCTCCTGAATTGCATATGTGATAATGAAGAAAAAATAAATTTTCAGAACAAAGACTAACAAGAGCACACATACTTTGATTGTTTCATTAACAAATCCAGGTGAATCGAATACCATGAATAGCGGCTGAATCGCGGAATATAGGTACAACAAACCAATTAGATTAGATGGCAAACTCACAAATTTACTGTCCAGCCTTGCTATGAATAAAGCAAATACAACTGCGTTGATGACCCCGCTCAAAGCATCAAAAAGCACTGTATAGTTATTAAGGCTTTCCTCATAAAAAACACCATTATGTGAAACAAACCCAAGGCAGCTTGGATATAAGGCCACTAGCAGGAAAGTCAAAAACGGAGACAGCCTAATTATTGTCGGTAGCTTTCGCAGTGATGATGGATGCTGAGCCCGCACAGCCATAATCGAAAAACACCATAAAATAAACATGATGCTGATTGTATTGAGCCAATAAGTTAGCATGCCGTCCCACTTAGCCTGCAATGCCTGTAGCCATGTGTGGTATTCAGATTGTTCTGAGACTCTAGGTATCTCCATATCAGGATGCGATAAATCGACACTGTCACCGAATTTTAATAATGAATGTTTTTTAGTTTGTGTTATTTCAAAAATATTTTTCTTTTCGTCTGACAGCAGGTACGTGCTTTCAATGGTTTTTTCTTCTTTGACCATGCGTCCTTTCGGAGGTTCTTCTCGATGTGCACTGAATGTTTCAACAGCAAATACGGCATATAATGCAACCATTACGATCCAAAAGCACAAAAAATAGAATTTGAAGCGCTTCAGCAGGTAGGCAGACTGTTTTCGCCGCTTATTATGCTCAGTCTCCGAAAGATTGGCTTGAAACGTATGGTTGAAAAGCCTTTTCGCATTGAATTCACCTTTAGAATTATCTGGGTAGATGGCCTGCAGCTTGATTACGCAAAATATACAGAAAGCCAAATTAAAGCAAAAAAGAATAGATTCAACGATATTAAAATTGGCTAACTCCGCAAGTTTTTCTTCCCCATGAGTAACATAATATATGAAAGTTGACAAAGCTAGCAAAAGTGAAATTAGTTGGGTTACGAGAAAGGGCACCTGACCAACAGCCCATTCGCCAAATGATTCACTATTGGTGTTATTGCCATTGTGCTCTGGCGGAGTGACAGGCATGCTGGTTCCATGACTCATAGGCCGATATCTAATTTGTTTTGGAAGTGACCGTTGCTTATTTTTTGTCCAAAATGTTACTCTTCCATTTTAGAAAGGCAAATGTGATTTTTGAATACTTTATTAGGACATAGGATACAGATGCGCTCAAGTTAAGCCGGATTGTTTTCTCCCGATATGGCGCGGTCAAAATACTGCATGACCTGAACTATCATTATGGCCCAGTCGGTAACATTACCGATTTGTGGGACAAAGCCCAACCCTCTTTTGTGTAGAAATTATAGAGAATCTAATTATCGAGAACAAATATCATTGATATTTTTCAGTTTAACTATACCCCTAAAGGGGTATTGGGTTTTCCAAATTATATACTCATCTTCACAATACTAAACCGACAAGATACTTCCCGCAATAAAAGCAATGTCAAAAACATATCGGATATTCTCTTTAATGGTCCTTTTCATTTTTGTCCTCCATTGCCTGGCAGAGGCTCAGGGGGATAGCAGCACTCCAAAGCCCGGCGATATTCCAGAAAAAACGGGTAAAGAAAAGAAAAAAGAAAAAAAAGAAAAGACAAAGGACACATATGATTCAAAAAATCCTGTTGAATTTACATTTTCTGGTGAAGGGAGGTATACGAGCTTTTTGAAAGGGCCCGTCAGGAATTGCAATTATGTGAATGTTTATATTACTGCAAGCAA
>DATMMJ010000236.1:0-6618 GCA_035569795.1 Puia sp.
GTCAAAGAATCAACCAGAGATATTTCGAATATAACACGTATGATTAACCGATTTGGTGACAGGTTTAAGGTACTCACGGGTGTGGATCCCTTAGCCTATGAGAGCCTTGCTGCCGGAGCGTGCGGCTGGGTGGCTGGTTTGGTGGATGCATTTCCGAAAGAAACGGTTGCAATATTCAAGCTAATGAAAGCAGGCTATTATAGTCAGGCGCTTGAAATATATCGTTGGTTCTTACCCGTGCTTGAGTTAGACATCCATCCAAAACTGGTGCAATATATTAAGCTGGCTGCAAAAGCAACAGGTATCGGATCCGAATATGTGCGGGCACCAAGATTGTTGCTGGAAGGAGAAGAAAGAAAACGAGTGCAGAAAATCATTGATGATGCGCTTGCAAGCAGACCGGCATTGCCAGATTATTTACATCTTAAAACGCAAACATGGGAAACGATCTGGAGTTAAATTCTTTAAAAGAGCGCAATCAAAGCAATATGCTACATTCAACACCCAACTTCCAAATAACAAATGGCTTCAAATACTTTTTTTTGTGTTGATGCACACACTTGCGGTAATCCGGTCCGACTTGTAGCCGGTGGCGGGCCACTGCTGCAGGGCAACAGCATCATGGAAAAAAGATTGCATTTTTTGGCCGAGTATGACTGGATAAGAAAGGGACTTATGTTTGAACCCAGAGGCCATGACATGATGAGCGGAAGCATTTTGTATCCCCCGCACGACACCCAAAATGATATGGCTGTATTATTTATTGAAACAAGTGGATGTCTTCCGATGTGCGGGCACGGAACAATTGGAACAGTGACAATTGCTATTGAACAAGGACTGATTTTTCCCAAAACGCCTGGCAAACTGAGGCTGGAAACTCCGGCCGGTCTGGTTTTGGTTGAATACTTACAAGTTGGGAAAAAAGTGAAGTCGGTTAAGCTAACAAACGTGAAATCATTTTTATACGCCGAAAATCTAGAGGTGTTATGCCCCGATCTGGGAACGCTCTGGGTTGATGTTGCTTATGGTGGCAATTTTTACGCCATAGTCGATATACAAAAAAATTTCCCTGGGCTTGAGCATTTTAAAGCTGATCAGTTAATTTCCTGGGCCAGGACGTGCAGAGAAAGATTGAACGAAAAATATCAATTCATTCATCCGGAAAATGAGCATATCCGGACACTGAGCCATATTCTGTGGACGGGCGCAACAATCTCCAGGCATGCTACTGCCCGTAATGCTGTGTTCTACGGAGAAAAAGCAATTGACCGTTCTCCTTGCGGCACGGGCACTTCAGCGAGAATGGCTCAATGGCATGCAAAAGGCAAATTAAATATGGGCGATAAGTTTATACACGAAAGCATTATCGGCTCGCAGTTTATCGGAAGGATTGAAGAGGAAACGACCATGGCAGGCACCCCTGCAATTTACCCGAGCATCGAAGGATGGGCGATCATAACAGGTTATAACAATATCATTATCGATGATGATGACCCATATGCGCATGGGTTTCAGGTGTTGTGAGAGCTTAAATTGTAAGGGCTTGAAGCAATAGCCGCAGCGGGGTTTTGAACTGCTTGCCGGGGTTTGTGAAATGTCTTTGCTGCAAAAAAATAAGAAGGCCCGCCCAGAGGCAATGGCAGTACAAAAGTTCGTAGTATAGAAAAAATCTTTATAACATTTTTAAACAGCAACTGCTATGACGAATAAATTTTTGCAGAGAGAATTATTTTTTACCTCCCTTTTATATTTATCTTTTGCAATTTGCGCGGCACAACCCAAAGATCAGTACGTTCCATGTAGTGAGATGCCGGACCTTATGCAGAATTATAATGCCGACTACAGTGCATTGCAAAGATTTTATACGCCTGCAGGCAACAACTCTGGGTTTGGGTTTAATAGAACTGATGATAACGGGGCCTGCTCCACTGAAAAGCGAGAGCGGATGGAAAAGCTCTATAATGAATACCTACAAAAACTTTCCGAGCTGGATTTTGATAGGCTTTCCCAGGAATGCAAAGCAGACTATATTCTTTTCAAAAGAAACCTGAATAACCAAATAATAGTTTCAGCAACCAAAGCAGCAGCGTACGAAAAAATAAAACGCTGGGTGCCATTTGCTGATAAGATGTATGCATTAGAAAAGATGCGCCGGCGAGGTACTCCACTAGACGCTGAGAAAATTGCGAAACAATGGTTTGATGTCACTAACGAAATAAAAATATTACAAACAAAACTAAAAGACGATAAAACCATTTCGCTCCAATCCACCTATGATGCTGCTGACTACATCAATAATGTGAAAGCCTCTGTGGAGAGCGTCTATCAATTTTACAACGGCTACGATCCAATGTTCACATGGTGGGTACCCAAATCATATAAACCGCTTGATAGTTTGCTTAATGATTATGCGCTGGCATTTAAAAAGAAAAGAGAAAGCATTGCTTTGCCGGATAAAAGCGGGATTGTTGGCCAGCCTGTCGGGCGAGAGGAGATTATCCGTCAGTTGCAGTTTGAGATGATACCCTACACTCCAGAGCAGTTGATTGAAATTGCCAATAAAGAATTTGCATGGTGCGACTCAGAGATGCTGAAAGCTTCACGAGAAATGGGCTTTGGCGATAACTGGAAAGAGGCTGAAGAAAAAGTGAAGAATAGTTATGTGCCCGCAGGCAAACAGCCCGAGATGATTTTGGGGCTCTATAATGAATCAGTCGATTTTTTGAAAAAAAATGACCTTATTACGATTCCACCGTTAGCGGAAGAAACATGGGGTATGTATATGATGTCGCCGGAAAGGCAATTGGTAAATCCGTTTTTTTTAGGCGGAGACAACATCATCATCTCCTACCCGACCAACACCATGGATGAAGATGCGAGGCTGATGAGCATGCGTGGCAACAACCCGCATTTTTCAAGAGCTACTGTGCACCATGAGCTTATCGCTGGCCATAACCTGGAATTTTTTATGAACCAGCGTTATCGTACGTATCGAAATTTTGATACCCCGTTTTGGATAGAAGGATGGTCTTTGTACTGGGAATTATTATTATGGGACCTGAAATTTCCGCAAAGCCCTGAAGACCGCATCGGCATGCTATTCTGGCACATGCACCGATGCGCCAGGATAATTTTTTCATTGAATTATCACACAGGTAAATGGACACCGCAGCAATGCATAGATTTTTTAGTCGAGCGCGTCAACCATGAAAGGGCAAATGCCGAAGGGGAGGTTCGCCGTTCGTTTGAAGGGCGCTACCCGCCGTTATACCAGCTTGCTTATCTCACCGGTGGCAGGCAATTTTATGCATTGAAAAAACAACTGGTTGACAGCGGCAAAATGACCTACAAACAATATCACGACGCGATCATGCACTTAAATTGTATGCCGATTGAAATGATAAGAGCCATATTAACGGCTCAGCCACTCACAAAAGATTATAATGCTTCCTGGAGGTTTTATAATGACTTAACAAAGTAGGCCTCGTTTAATGAATCGCATTATCTGCCACGCCTTTGTTTTGATTTGATACGGCGATATAATAAATCGGGATACCTATCAACGTTATTGCCAACCCCAAAAATGCGTACAATGGCTTAAAAAATATCAGCAGAATGCAAAATGCGGAGCCCATCAATATATATAAAAAAGGAAGCAGCGGATACCCAAATGCTTTATAGGGGCGTTCTGCCTGCGGGCGATTTTTTCGCAATACAAAAATTCCAGCTATCGTAAGAACATAAAACCCAACAGCAACAAAAGAAATCATATCAAGCAACTGTCCATAGCTGCCACTCAAACACAATACTGCGGCAACGACACATTGCGCCCACAGAGACCATTGTGGGACCGCATTGGTGTTCAGCCTTGCTGCCTTTTTGAAAAAAAGCCCATCAAGGGCCATGGTGTAATACACCCGGGCGCCTGCAAGCACGAGCCCATTGATGCAGCCAAAAGTAGATACCATGATAAGCACAGCGATGATTGATCTTCCGGCGCTTCCGAAAATAACATGTGCAGCGGCGACGGCCAGTCTCTCCTCCTGCGGGAAGGCCACTTTATCGATCGGTAGCACATTCAAGTACATCAAATTAGCCGTTATATAAATAATGCTTACCAGCATTGTGCCGAAAAATAAACTCAAGCCAACATTTCGTTTTGGGTTTTTAATTTCACCAGCAATAAAGGTGACATTATTCCATGCGTCGCTGCTGAATACAGAGCCAGTCATGGCTGCAGCCACCGCGCCAAGTAATGCCAGGCCCCCAATCGGGTGCCACCCGCTTGGCCGAAGGATGCCGGAAGCGTCTTTATTCCCCAAATCCTGCACACCACGGAAACCGTCATGCCAGTTGGCACTCCAGAAACTTTCTTTTACAAGAAGAAATCCAAAAACAATAAGCCCGAAAAGGGCGAGTAATTTTGTAGATGTAAATATGGTCTGGATTGTTTTACCCGTTTTGATTCCCCGTGTGTTGATATACGTTAGCAAAATAACCACGGCGATCGAAAGCAACTGTGCCGCGGAAATCTTATAGTCGAGCCCCGGATTAAGATCGATGAGAATATTTTTCTCGCTGAACCCAGGGATAAAATAAGCCGTGAACCTTGCAAAAGCCACTCCCACTGCAGCGATTGTGGCCGTTTGTATCACAGCGAAAAAACTCCAGCCATAAAGAAATCCCGTGAGCGGGTTAAAAGCTTCTTTCAGATACACGTACTGTCCTCCTGCTTTGGGGAACATGGCGCTTAGTTCGCCATAGCTAACCGCTGCAATCACCGTCATCAAGCCTGTGATCACCCATACCGCAACGAGCCACCCTGCGCTTCCTACATGGCGGGTGATGTCGGCGCTCACAATGAAAATACCCGAGCCAATCATAGAGCCCGCAACCACCATGGTAGCATCTAATAATCCAAGCGAAGGCTTCAAAGCTGTAGTTGGTTCAGCCATAACAATAATTATTCAGGGAAGATAAGTAAATGAATGCAAACGGGTGGGTGGAAACAATAAAAACTCCAGGAAGAAATCTGCCGTGCAATTTCTTTGCGACCTTGCTACCCGGGTGGCTTCCGGAACTCTTTTAAATGGCTATCAGTCTTTTTTCTTGTATGCTTGATTTAAGCCGGTAATGACATCGCTGGTGATATTATAGCTGCTGTCTTTATAATAAATAATCGAGGTGGGGTCGTAAGCAAAAATGAAAGAAAAACTTCTATGTTTGTTGTAATCTTTCAGGAAAGTCTCAATCCTCTTTTTTATATCTGTCATTATTTCCCCGTTGTGCTTAGCAAGTTCCTCCTGTAAACTTTGCTTGCGTGTATTATAGTTCTGCTGCATGGAGGCATATTCCTGCTGCGCCTGCTGGCTTTCGGCCTGAGTCATGGAGGTACTTTTCTGCTGCCACTCCGCAATTTTTTTCTGATATCCTTTTTCCATGCTGCTAAGCTCACTATTCATGGCAGCCTCTTTTGCTTTAGCCTGGCCTTCCGCATCTTTAAAATAATTATAATGCGCTTCCAATGAATCCATTTCAAAATAAGCGATCCTGAAATTGGAAGCTGTTTGCTTTTCCGTTGCAACAGATATTTTTTTTATCTGCTCTGTATGATTATAGAACAAATAGAATAACACACCAACCAGCACGAGGCAAATTACGCTAAGTATTGCGGAGAAATTTTTCATTAATATTTTTTTGCAAAATAAAACCTTTCATTAAAATAGAAGTGTTAAAACAAAGAAGCCACTGGCTTTAAGCCATGCACACCAACTCCAGATGTTACTCCTTTTGCCTCGGAGATTTCGCATGAAATAATTCTTGGTAATGGACAAAGCCAAGCTAATCGAAAAAGCAGGAAGCTTTCACTTCCTGCTTCTCGGGTTAGATTTTTATTATTGTCAAAAAAATTATTCTTCCTCATCAAACTGCATCGCTTCGCGGGTTGTCTGAAGCAATTCATATTCTTCCTTACTGCCTACAATCATGTTCTCAAACTCGCGCAACCCAGTACCGGCAGGTATCGGATGGCCGGTGATCACATTTTCTTTGAGACCAAGCATTTCATCCGTTTTACCTTGTATAGCAGCAGAAGAGAGCACTTTAGTCGTTTCCTGGAATGAGGCAGCAGATATCCAGCTTTGCGTCCCGAGCGATGCCTTGGTAATACCAAGCAGCAACGGGGCAGAGGTAGCAGGGTTTGCATCCCTGAACTCAGCCAGCTTCTTATCGCTGCGCCGCAGGATAGAATTTTCTTCCCTCACTTCACGAAGGCTAACAATCTGGCCAGCCCGCAACTTACCGGAATCACCCGGATCAGAGATGACTTTCTTGTCGAATATCCAATCGTTCTCATCGAGGAATTCAAATTTATCGACTGTATCTTCTTCCAAAAATCTTGTGTCGCCCGGATCAACGATAGTCAGTTTGCGCATCATCTGGCGAACGATCACTTCGATATGCTTATCATTGATCTTCACGCCTTGCAACCGGTATACTTCCTGGATTTCATTCACCACATATTCCTGTACTGCGAATGGTCCTTTGATTGAGAGAATATCTGCAGGCGCAGTTTGACCATCTGACAATTGTGCACCAGCTTTGATAAAGTCACCATCT
>DATMMJ010000237.1:0-4413 GCA_035569795.1 Puia sp.
GAAACAGATAAAAAAATTGATTTTGTGCGGCTTGGCTCAGACGCGGATTTTGTAAAAACAATCGGTGTGAAACTACTAGAAGGCCGCGATATTGATATATATAATTATCCCACAGATAGCTCTGCTGCATTACTGAATGAATCGGCTGTAAAAGTCATGCGATTAAAAAACCCTGTCGGAAGAATGTTAAAAGGGGGCTTTGGTTATGACTTGCATGTGGTGGGCGTTATAAAGGATTTTATCCTGGAATCGCCATTTGAGAAAAAGGTAAACCCGATGATGATCATCGGACCTAAACAATTTTTCCAGGTCATTCATTATAAACTCAATGCGGCAAACACAACTACAGCCAATCTTGCCAAAGCAGAGGAAATATTTAAGAAATATAATCCCCAATATCCCTTTGAATATGTTTTTGCGGATGAATCCTATGCTAAAAAATTTAAAGATCAGCAGCGAACTGGCAAATTAGCAACACTGTTTGCAGGGCTCACCGTTTTTATTTCCTGTCTCGGATTGTTTGGACTGGCAACCTGTATGGCAGAGAGTCGCATAAAGGAAATCGGGGTCCGCAAAGTGCTGGGTGCAAGTGTTGCCAATATCTCTTCCTTACTATCAATAGACTTTTTAAAATTGGTGGTCATTGCCTATGTCATTGCTTCACCTGTTGCCTGGTATGCCATGCATAAATGGCTGGAAAGCTATACATATAGGATTGCCATTGAATGGTGGGTGTTTGCCAGTGCAGGTTTATTGTCCATTTTGATAGCATCTGTAACGGTTGCCTATCAGGCAATTAAAGCAGCGGTTGCAAACCCGGTGCAGAGCTTGAGGACAGAATAATCAAAGGTTAGGAAAATGATTTAACGAGGAGCATCACTGAGGCAACATGAATGAATAACTCAAATTTATCAATAACGAAAAAAATATGTTTAGAAGCTATATCAAAACTGCATTACGCAATCTTGGCAGAAGCAAGATGCATTCTTTCATCAACATTGCCGGTCTTTCTATCGGTCTGGCTGTAGCTATCCTGATAGGTCTTTGGATGCATGATGAAATTTCATTCAATAAAAACTTTCCCCATTACGAGCGCATTGCCCAGGTAATTCAAAACGTGACCAATAACGGAGAAGTGCAAACATGGACAAGTGTTCCGTATCCCTTAGCTGAGGAATTGCGCAAAAATTATGGCAGCGATTTCACTTTCGTTGTAATGGGTGCTGGCTGGGGTGATCATGTCATTACGATAAATGAAAAGAAATTAAAGGAACTAGGAGGATATTTTGAAAAAGATGCGCCAGCAATGCTTTCTTTAAAAATGCTCGAAGGCACGAGGAATGGTATTATTGATCCCTCTTCTGTAATGATCTCCGGATCGGCAGCAAAAGCATATTTTGGTAATGACCCTGCCCTAAACAAAATAATAAAAATTGATCAGCAATCGCTGTTAAAAGTGACTGGAGTTTACGAGGATTTTCCGCGCAACTCGACATTCGCTGGATTGAATTTTATAGGAGCCTGGGATTTTTTTTACAAGAACAATGATCTAAAATCAATGGAAGACCCGTGGAGGCCAAATTTTACTACTCTATTTGTCCAGCTTAATGACAATGCGGACATCGATAAGGTATCTGCAAAGATCAAAGACGCAAAGCTTAAAAGGATAAATGCCCAGCTTGCCAAAAAGAAGCCGGCCCTGTTCCTGCAGCCCATGAGCAAATGGCATCTTTTCTCAGAATTTAAGAATGGGGTAAATGTGGGTGGCGCTATTCAGTATGTGCGTTTGTTTTGCATCATCGGCATTTTTGTACTGCTTCTGGCCTGTATCAATTTTATGAACCTGAGCACGGCCCGAAGTGAAAAGCGAGCCAAAGAAGTTGGCATTCGCAAAACCATCGGGTCCTTGAGATTACAATTGATACTACAGTTTTTCACTGAATCGCTGCTGACTGTGTTTTTTGCTTTTGTATTATCCTTGTTGCTAGTTGCACTCGCACTTCCCTTCTTCAATGTGGTAGCTAGCAAGCAAATGGCAATTCCAAGGTCCAGCCTTTTTTTCTGGTTGATAGGCATCGGTTTCGTTTTGTTCACTGCACTTATTGCCGGCAGTTATCCAGCATTTTATTTATCGTCATTTAAACCCATAAAAGTTTTAAAAGGAACATTTAAAGCTGGGCGTTATGCAGCTACCCCACGCAAAGTACTCGTGGTTTTGCAGTTCACTGTTTCTGTTACTCTCATAACCGGAACCATCATTGTGTATAAGCAAATTCTGTTTGCAAAGAATCGCCCGGTTGGTTATTCGCGGAATAATCTGATCAATATACCAACTATGAATGCATCCATCCATGATCATTTTAACGTAGTCAAGGATGAGCTAATGCAAACAGGGGCTATCACCGCTATAGCAGAATCGCAAAGCCCTACTACAGGCATCTGGAACAGCACCAGCGGCTTTAGCTGGAGCCAAAAAGACCCAAATCTTTCTATTGATTTTGGAGTTATAAATGCTTCTTTGGATTATGGCAAAACCATTGGCTGGCACCTTAAACAAGGACGTGATTTTTCAAAAGATTTTGCAACCGATTCCTCTGCGTTGATTTTGAATGAGGCGGCTGTGCATTTTATGGGCTTAAAAAACCCCGTTGGGGAAACGGTTACCTGGTGGGGGAAGCCGTATACCGTTATCGGAGCAATAAATGATATGGTGATCGAATCCCCCTATGAGGAGCCAAGGCCAATTATTTATGGCTTGACTAGCGAGTCAGGCAACGTGGTGCTCATTAAATTGAATCCTGCAGAAAGTGCGAAAAATGCACTGAGCAAAATAGAGCCTGTGTTTAAAAAATTCAATCCGGAACAACCATTCGAATACAAGTTTGTGGACGAAGATTATGCAAAAAAATTTGATGACGAGGAACGTATCGGTAAGCTTGCCAGTTTTTTTGCAAGTCTTGCAATAGCCATTTCCTGCCTGGGCTTGTTCGGGCTGGCTTCATTTGTTGCAGAACAACGCACTAAAGAGATCAGCGTAAGAAAGATTCTTGGCGCATCTGTATTCAATGTCTGGAATTTGCTTTCCAGGGATTTTGTGATGCTGGTATTTATTTCTTTATTCATTGCGGTACCGGTTTCTTATTATTTTATGCACCAATGGCTTCAGCATTATTCGTACCGGACCGGATTGTCCTGGTGGATTTTTGCAGCAGCGGGTATGGGCTCATTAATAATTACAATCGTGGTTGTTAGCTTCCAGGCAATCAAAGCTGCGGTTGCAAACCCGGTGACGAGCTTGAGGACAGAGTGATGTGAAAGTGTGCAAATATGCCAATGTGCTAAAGCAAATTAATGACTGTAACGGATAACCAAAATGAAGAAATCATACTTCACAAAATCATAAATGAGAACTTATGTTTAGAAATTATTTAAAAACAGCCTTAAGAAATTTGGCGAGGCACAAAAGCAATTCCACTATCAACATTGCCGGTCTGATAGTTGGCTTTGCAGCTTTCCTGTTAATCTTTCTCGTGATTCAGTATGAAAAAAGCTTTGATGATTTTCATGCTAATAAGAAAAATATTTATCGCGTTGTGCGCATCGGGAAAAATCCCATCAACAGAGAATACAGGACTGGCGTCCCCTTTCCTGTAACGCTGGGTTTGCGTAGCGACTTTCCTCAATTAGCAAATGCTGCTGCAATTTTTGGAAGCAATGATGTGCAGGTAAATGTAATAGCAACAGACGGCTCGACACTAAAAAAATTTAAAGAACCAAATGGAGTATTTGTCGCGGAGCCTCAGTTTTTTCAGATGTTTGATTTTAGCCTGGCAGAAGGCAACATTAAAAATTCAATCAATGAACCAAACACAGCCTTATTGACAAAAGACATCGCTTCAAAATATTTTGGTGATTGGAAAACGTCAGTAGGCAAAACACTTGGGATATTCGGCTTCAATATCAAGGTAACAGGTGTTCTTAATAACCCTCCATCCAATACGGATTTTCCGCTGGGAGTAGTTATTTCGTATGCAACGCTTGTTAAAGCCGTTAACATGGATAATTGGGCAAATATCTCTGATCTGAATTACTGTTTTGTTGAGCTCCCTTCTAATTTTTCGCAGAAACGGTTTGACAAATTGCTAATCAGTTTCGTTGATAAACATATTAAACCGGTAAATACCGGTTATGACTTAGCTCTTCAGCCTTTGAGTGAAATACACTATGATGAGCGCTATGGGGATTTCAACGGCCGCACATTCAGCAAGGATCTGATACTTGCGCTTACCTTGATTGGTTTATTCCTGCTCATTATTGCGTGCGTAAATTTTATCAACCTCACTACTGCACAGGCAATTAATCGTGCACGTGAAGTTGGCGTGAGAAAAGTATTAGGTGGGAACCGTGCGCAAC
>DATMMJ010000238.1:0-7061 GCA_035569795.1 Puia sp.
AGCATTTCCCTTGCAATTTTTTTTTCAGGCTTCTCGTCACTTGCAAAATCCATCCTTTTCGGGAAAACGTTTTTCTTGGGCACATGGCAGTACATACAATTGACACCCAATTGCCTATCAATAAAATACATGACACTTTCCATCTCCGAGCTGGTTATTTTTTTGGGAAGGACTTTGAGGTTGGTATAATGATCGTCATCTTGCGCTGTGTCTGTTGCCGCCACTCCTGTAACGATGAATGCGATTAAGCCGAGCGCCACAAATACCTTTTTGTACGTTTTCATACCCTGGTTTTTAGCGATCCACTTGTATAGGGGAGTTGTATCACGCAACTATGTTTATTTGCTAAAATTAGTAAGTAGTATGTAAGCAACAAGTAAAAATTTATTGACAATGAAAGAGTTCATGTGGTAAACGGGATCATGGCAATTTCCAAGTTTTCAGTTTTTCGTTCCGAGAAAAAAAATTAAAAAAGCGTTGTGATACCAGATCACAACGCTTTTTTTTTGCTGTAGAAATTACAATCCACTAACTAAAATTATACTGTAAGTTTTGGTCGCTTTTCTGTGTGGGCCCTCGGCTGAATAATTCCAAGTGCATCCATCTCGTCTTGTTCAGGATAGGCAGGTGAGCCGTGTTCCCAAATATCCAGTCCGCCTTGTCCTGCTTCGCCATGCTCTTCGACGCGCAGGTTCCATGGGTGGGGTAATTGTCTTATCAGCCACATCATGACAAAGGCAACCAAAAAAGTAGCTGCAGTAATGGTAGCGCTGCCTATCAGTTGTGCTTTGAGTACCGATGCGCCACCGCCATAGAACAGGCCGGCAACGGGGCTTGAGTTATCGGGGCCGGTGGCGCCGGTGGCGCCATATTTGCCAGCAGCAAACAGGCCTAAGGACAGAGTCCCCCAGATACCGGCGAACCCGTGTACAGGGACAGCGCCGATAGGGTCGTCAATCCGAAGATATTCCAGCAGATAGAGGCCATAGACCACGACGATGCCAGCTACAAACCCCAGGCAGATCGCACCCACGGGGTCGACCCAATAGCAAGGGCAGGTGATAGCAACAAGCCCCGCAAGAAATCCATTGGTAGTAAGGCCGAGGTCGAACTTGCCTTTGGTGGGTCCTGTCCACAGGCCAACGAGCATGGCAGACATGCCAGCGGCGCAGGCAGCCAGGGTGGTGTTGGTAGCGACACGTCCGATACCTTGCATGTCGATTGCAGAAAGAGTGCTGCCAGGATTGAAACCATACCAGCCAAACCAAAGAATGAAACCGCCTACCGCGGCGATGGTCAGACTATGTGGCGCCATGGGCCCCCCGCCATCCCTTTTGAATATCCTGCCAAGCCTTGGCCCCAGGACAATGGCTCCTGCCAGGGAAACCATGCCGCCGATGGTGTGGACGACAGTAGAGCCCGCAAAATCGCGAAAGCCCTGTCCCAGGGAAGGGAAGAAATTGCCAGCACTGCCCATATTAGCCAGCCAGCCATCGGGCCCCCAGGCCCAGTGGCCAATGATGGGGTAGATGAAACCAGTGACGCCAATACTATAGAGAATATCGCCACGAAAGCCCGTGCGGCCGATCATAGCGCCAGAAGTAACGGTAGAGCAGGTATCGGCAAAAGCAAATTGGAAGATCCAGTGAGCGATCACGGGGACACCGGTTGTGAGATAGCTTCCTGTTGCCAGGCCGCCATCGGAATCAGTGCCAGAGAGGAAAAACCAATGATAGCCGATCAAGCCATTGCCATGGCTGAACATGAAGGCATAGCCAAAAGCCCAGAAAAGCAGGCCGCAAAGGCAGGTGTCAAAGATACATTCCATGAGCACATTGACGGTTTCTTTGGCACGGGCAAAGCCAGCCTCCAGCATAACAAACCCAGGCTGCATGCCGAACACGAGGAATGCTGCCACCAGGGTCCAAACGGTATTGATGGAGCTCATCATGGTGGTCTCATGGGCGGTGTAAGCAGGGGGAGCTGTTTGCGCATGAGCAGGAGTCCCCCCTAACAGAGAGGGCAAAAGACCCATTGCGAGCAGCACCAGGAAAAGGCCGATCAGCTTGCCGCCGAACATAGAAAGCCAGAAGCGCCATTTTTCCCCCTTTGTCATCCGAATAGGAGGGGAGAGCATCTTGCCGCTGCTCCCTGCCAACATTAGTTTTCTAAAAAGCATTGTCTTGAGATTTTGGTTTTGAATTTGGTTTCCTGCAAAATTTTTAAAAATGATATACTGCAGCCAGCAATCCGCTTACTGTAGATTTTGTTGTTGTGCCATCTGATTTAGAAAAAAAGTCCTTAGAGCCATCGTCAAGCCTGAGCTCAGGGATGATGGTAAGGTTGCTGCCTATTTTGAAAATCCCGGACAGCGTTAAATCAAATACATTAAGCCCTTTGGTATATTTAGGGTTTGTGTAATCGATCGGGTTGATTTTTAGGCCATCTTGATCAAAGAAATACTCACCCCTTAAAGTAAGGCCAAAAGTGGATGAAGGGTCAAAATTCAGATACCCCGCGAGTCCACCCCAGTTTGAACTTTTGTCAAGTGCAGATGAATTCACGAATTGTTGGGTGTAATTAAAACCAACTCCAAATTTGCTGCTTATCGTACCATTGACGACAAGGTCAATTTGATTCAAATTCTTATATAAAGTGTACCCAGCTGCAATTACCGTGTCTTGGCTAACCCCACCATAGCCCTGATAATTCAAAAATACTTTCAACTTACCGTCTTTGGTACCCGTACTAAATTGGGCTAACAAGACTTTTGTTGAGGAGGTCGTGGTGGAAAAATCAGTTGGGTTTGCAATGCCGATCATAAAAGCAGTTGTTCCGCTAAGGGTTACGTCAGCTTTCAAACCGGAATGAAAGAAGGGACCATAGGAGAACATGTAGTCCATACTGTAGTTTCTGTTGGAATAAGCATCGAGCACCTCATAGCCTATATGGGTTCCCCATTTACCCATAGTGAACTTGATTTTTGAAGACGCCTGGTAGCTAACATACACTTGCTTTACTGCAAACAAAGTAGGATGTGCGGCATCATTATAGGAAAATTCCTCCGCCCTTCTACCAAAGCCAAGGTCCAGAGTGGCACTCACTTTGCCAAAACTATGGTCGGCCCTTATGGAAGCCATGCCTAATTCAAACGAGCTCTGGGAATTGGTGAAGCTGGTGTAATTGTTGGTACCTACTTTTGGATTTGAAAAGTTGAACCTGTAATAACCATCTACAGACCCCGTAATGGTAACGGGTGGGGCTGGTTTAGCAGTCGAATCTGCAGGGGCAGACACTTTGGCGGTTGTATCAATCGCCGTTTTTACTGTTGTGTCTTTTTGTTGAGCCATTGCGGTTACAAAAAAGGCAATAGCTGCCAGTAATGAAAATGGTTTTCTTAGCATCACTTTTTGGTTTTGGTTAAAAATTATAGGAAGTCCTGCTGTTCACAACCAGATTAACTTCCCAAAATCTTTTTTTGGCAGCAATTCGTGTATCCCTTGTCAGCATCAATAGGTAGGAGAGGAAAATATATATTCAAATAAGAATATCTAATCTATTTTGCTAAAATAGTAAAAATATTTGGATGTTGACGAAAATTTATTAACATGTTATATTTTATAATATGATAGATATTGACCAGCTGCTTGATTTTCCTATAGAAACGGATAATTATTCTTAGAAAATCACTAATAAAAAACCATCCCTCTTGAGGATGGCTTATCTAATAAATTTCAAATATGTTGCTATTTACAAAGCGATCAGGCTTTCATCTTTTGCTTCCAGAGAAGAGTGGGATACTAAGTGCTCGTCCACTTTCCTCGCGCATTCCCGGCCTTCACTAATGGCCCAAACCACCAGCGACTGGCCCCGACGCATATCACCTGCGGTGAAGATTTTAGGAATGTTTGTCTGATAATCTTTTTCAGTCGCTCGCACATTGCCCCGCTCATCCTTTTCGATTTCCAATCGATTGACCAACCCTTCATGCTGTGGGTGTACAAAACCCATCGCCAGCAAAGCCAGCTCACAGGGGATCACTTTTTCACTTCCGGGTTGTTCAACAAACTGGGCAGGTTTTCCATCTTCAGTAAATTTCCATTGTAGCCTGACTGTTTTCAATCCTACTAAATTCCCTTTCCCATCACCGACAAATTCTTTTGATGCGATAGCCCAATCCCGATCGCAACCTTCTTCATGCGACGAGGATGTTTTCAGCACCATGGGATACGTCGGCCACGGCATGAATGCTGTTCGTGATTGAGGTGGCTTTGGTAACAATTCAAATTGCGTTACAGAGTTCGCGCCCTGGCGATTTGATGTTCCAACACAGTCGCTACCGGTGTCGCCTCCGCCTATGACCACGACATTTTTAGCTTTAGCTAAAATATTTTCTTCGGTAAATATTTTATTACCTATCCTTTTATTTTGCTGCGTCAAAAATTCCATCGCAAAATAAACTCCCTTCAAGTCCCTTCCAGGGATATCCAAATTTCTGGGTATGGTAGATCCTCCTGCAAGGACAATCACTTGAAATTCTCTGAGTAAATCGTTAACACTTATATCTAAACCAACATTTGCATTACATTTAAAGACAATACCCTCTTCTTCCATCAGTTTTACCCTCCTGTCAATTACCCACTTTTCCAATTTAAAATCAGGGATGCCATAACGAAGTAGTCCGCCTGGTGCGTCGTCCCTTTCATAAACAGTAACCGTGTGGCCGGCATAATTCAACTGCGCTGCGGCAGCTAGCCCAGCGGGGCCAGAGCCAACAATAGCCACCTTTTTCCCTGTTCTGATATTTGGTTTTTTTGATTTTACAAAACCCTTTTCAAACGCAATTTCTATGATATGCTTTTCTATTTCCTCAATGGCAACCGGAGGCTGATTAATACCGAGTACACAACTCGTCTCACAGGGTGCGGGACAAATCCGCCCTGTGAACTCGGGGAAATTATTTGTAGATGATAAGATTTCATAGGCCTCCTGCCACTGCTTTCTATAAACCGCATCATTGAATTCTGGAATAATATTACCAAGCGGGCATCCATGATGGCAAAAAGGGATGCCACAATCCATACAGCGTGCAGCCTGATGGTTCAGCTCTTCCTCCGCGTAAGGCTTTATGAATTCTTTGTAGTCATTTCTTCTTTCCTGCACGGAGCGCTTTGCTGGAAGCTCTCTTGTAAATTCTAAAAACCCGGTTGGTTTGCCCATCTCTGTTTACAGTTTTTGTTCTTTGCAATGCCGATTTCGATTTCTTTTATGTGTTTAACTTCCATTTTGTGAAACCCGGTTTTGGGAGTCCCCAACATGATGCATTGCACTATTTGTCTACAACAGCGCCAATCTTTTTCTGCAAAATGACTTTTTTATAGTCGCTTGGGAATACTTTCACAAAATTCTTTAGCTGGTTCTCATAATCATCTAAAACAAATTTTGCAACGGTGCTTCCTGTATAAATGTAGTGTTGGTGTATCATGTTTTTCAATTCATTTGTGTCTTCTCCATCCACTTGATCCAGGTCAACCATCTCTTTGTTGCACATAGAGGCAAATTGTCCATTTACGTCATATACATAAGCAATACCGCCACTCATACCTGCCGCAAAATTTCTCCCCGTGTTGCCAAGAATTACAACTCGTCCACCGGTCATATACTCGCAGCCGTGGTCACCTACGCCTTCGACCACTGCATTTGCGCCAGAATTGCGCACACAGAAACGCTCGCCTGCTTTGCCCCGGATGAATGCCTCCCCGCTGGTGGCACCATAAAACGCAACATTGCCAATGATAATATTTTCTTCCGGTACAAAGCCTGCATCTTGGGATGGATATATAATCAACCTTGCGCCCGACAATCCTTTGCCGAAATAATCATTTGCATCGCCTTCCAGTTCAAGGGTCACTCCCTTTGTGTTGAAAGCTGCAAAGCTTTGCCCCGCTGTTCCAATAAACTTAAAATGAATGGTATCCTCTGCCAACCCTTCGGATTGATACCTTTTTGAAATTTCATTTGACAATATCGTTCCAATGGTCCGGTCTGTATTCTTTATGTGGAACGATGCAAAAACTTTTTGTTGCTGCTCCAAAGCGGGTTTTGCCGCTTTTAGTAATTTCCAATCAAGAACATCGGAAAGGCCATGGTCTTGTTCTTCCTGTTTATGCAAACCCGTGTATAAAGACGCCGGCTCTTTGTACAAAATGGGAGCAAGATTAAGCTTACTGTATTTCCAATGGTTAATATCATCTCTCATGTCCAAGCTGTCCACCTGTCCGACCATTTCATCAATGGTTCTGAAACCAAGTTCAGCCATTATTTCCCTCAGTTCTTGAGTGAGGAATTTGAAAAGATTTACTACATGGTCAGCATCGCCCGCGAAACGTTTTCTTAATTCAGGATCTTGCGTTGCCACGCCAACTGGACAAGTATTTAAATGGCATTTGCGCATCATAATGCAGCCTTCAGTAACCAGCGCCGCAGAGGCAACGCCCCATTCTTCTGCGCCAAGCAAAGTGGCAATGGCAATATCACGACCAGTTTTTAACTGCCCATCTGTTTGCAGCACCACACGGCTACGCAATTTATTTTTTACAAGTGTTTGATGCGATTCTGCAAGGCCTAGCTCCCAAGGTAGCCCTGCATGTTTTATTGAGCTGATGGGTGAAGCTCCAGTGCCGCCGTCAAAACCAGAAATTAATATCACATCCGATTTCGCCTTTGCAACTCCCGCTGCAATTGTTCCTACACCGGCCTTTGAAACCAGCTTTACGCTGATCCGGGCCTGCCGGTTTGCGTTTTTCAAATCAAAAATCAATTGCGCTAAATCTTCAATGGAATAAATATCGTGGTGCGGTGGCGGGGATATTAACCCGACTCCAGGTGTTGCATGGCGCACCTTACCAATCCAATCATCTACCTTGTGACCTGGCAATTGGCCGCCCTCACCTGGTTTTGCACCTTGAGCCATTTTTATCTGCAACTCATCGGCCATGGTCAGATAATAGCTGGTCACACCAAAGCGCGCCGAAGCTACCTGTTTGATTGCAGAACACATC
>DATMMJ010000239.1:0-21226 GCA_035569795.1 Puia sp.
GCGTGTTGGCATCATACCTACTTTAGCGCCATACCTATTGCCCTTGTTTGTGCAGAGCTTCACCAATAAATATCCCCAAGTCAAGCTCGTCGTAAATGAGATCATGACAGAAAATATTATCCAGCGTTTGCGCGAAGGCAGTATTGATGCTGGTTTGCTGGTTACGCCACTGCAGGAAAAAGGCATTCGCGAACATGTTCTTTTTTATGAGGAGCTTGTTGCTTATGTATCAAAGAAAAATGGCGTATTTAAAAAGAATTATCTGTTGGCGCAGGATATTGATCCCAATAAATTGTGGTTGCTGGAAGAGGGCCATTGCTTCCGGTCTCAGATCGTAAATCTTTGTGAATTAAGGAAAGCCAGCAAGGAAGGCAGCCATTTTGAGTACGAAGCCGGTAGCATTGAAACGCTTCGTCGCATGGTGGAAATAAATGACGGGATAACCATTTTACCGGAGCTGGCGACCACACATTTAACGAAAGCACAATCGCAAATGATCCGGCGTTTCAAAGGGCCGCCACCCATGCGCGAGGTGAGCCTGATAGTGCACCGCGATTTCGTAAAACAGCGGCTGATGCAGGTTTTGAAGCAGGAGATCACGAATGCCATTCCCGACAAAGTAAAAAAAAATAAGAACCTGCGCGTGGTGCCCATTTAAATCCTTACCCATTATTCATCTATTTTCGCGGCATGAAAGACATCAAACAAATCTTGCTTTCTGTCCTGGGGGAAAAAAGATATCTGGCCCTACTCGCTAGCTCCTTTCAAAAAGCACTTAGGATTGGTTTGCCTGGCACAGATTATCAGGACGTATATTTTTTAAAAGAATTTATTCAGGAAGGAAATTACTGCGTTGATATCGGCGCTCACCTTGGCTACTATACATGCGAATTGAGCAGGCTGGTGAAAAACTCCGGGAAAGTTTTCGCCATTGAGCCCATGAGCAAATTCAACAGCGCGTTGAAAAACCTATTGCGCGGAAAAAAGGTCAGCAATGTGGATCTGCAGCAAGTTGCGTTGGGAGGAGATGGTGAATACGTGGATATGGGCATACCCAAATTGGACAACATGAAAAAATTTGCTTATGCAAGAGTTATGAAAACAAGTGAGCACCTTGAATATATTGAAACGGAAAGGATCAAAAACGAAACCGGAGATCATCTTTTTTTCGACCTGGCGAGATTAGACTTTATCAAGTGCGACGTGGAAGGACTAGAAGTGCCGGTGTTCGCCTCCATGACAAATACATTAGAAAAGCACCGTCCCATTTTATTGTGCGAACTGGCAGATGATAATGAGCGCATCAAATTGTACGAAATGATTGATCATTTGGGCTACCAGGTGTATACCCTGAGCGATAAAAAATTGTCCCTGTTGGACGTGTATTCAAATAAAAAAGCAATTTCGCACAACCATTATTTTATCCCGCAGCATCATGAAGAGAAATTAAAACATCTGATCGCAAAGTAATTAAGATTTTCACGCAAAGCGGCAAAGTTGTCCACTTTGGGTGAACCCCTACCTCAAAAGCGAATCTAATTTTTGATGATAGATTGGGAAATCATTCAAGTCATTGTGCGAGCCTCCGTCAATCGTTACAAACTCATCGCTTTGTTTTAAAACCGGGATCAGTCTTTTTGCATTGCTATAAGGAACCACGCCATCATCTGTACCATGAAAAATAATGATCGGCGCGGTAACTTCTTTCAAATATTCATTGGTTGGAAAATGGTAATGAAGCATCCTGTTTACCGGGTAAATGGGGAAATAATGCTCGACAAGAGAAGTCATGCTGTAACAAGGGGTTTCAAGAATCAGATATTTGCAATCGCGCACGGATGCTAATTGTGATGCAAGGCATGTGCCTAGACTTTTGCCATAAATGATAATATGTGCAGGCTGAAAACGTGTCCTCGCAAGCTTGTACAGCTGCAATGCATATCCATACAATTCCTGTTCTGCGAATTTGCCAGAGCTTTTGCCAAAGCCAGGATAATCCACCATCCAAACCTCGTAGCCACTGCGCGTAAAATTGTTTGCATATTTTGCGTACCAGCCAATATTTTTTCTGTTACCATGAAGATAAAGCACAACTCCTTTGGCTATCGTATCATTAGTCTTAAAGCGTATGACGTTAAGTATAGTTTCTTTATTGTATGGGATGTTTATTTCATCATATTTATCATAGAACGGGTATTTTGCCGTCCGGCCTAAAGCCTCAGGATGGAACAAGATATAATCCTGCAAATAATAGAATGAAATGCCGATAATAGAATAACCAAGGACGATTACTTTTAGCCAACGGATAATTATTCTTTTTGTTCCAATCACAGGCTCTCGTCTATCTATCATCAAAGAAATTTATAAGTAAAGGTATCTTAATTCCTGTCTTGGGTCGAGGGCTTAATTTTTCAATATGTCTCTTATGAAGTTGTGGTATTCCGGAAAAGTTGGCAGATTATTATGCCCGCCCCCAATTATACGTATGAGCGTGATTTTATTTGGATTTAATTTTTGCAGATTTTCGCTGTTGCGTATGGGTATCAACCAATCTTTTGTTCCATGAATAATGTATGTGTGGCATTTGACATTGGGGATCCACTTATCAGTCCGAAGGGTATAACGCAATACATAGCGTATCGGCAAAAAAGGCAAAAACCTTTCAACTACCTTTAGAAAATTGTAATAAGGTGCATCCAAAATCAGGTAGCGTGGATTATTGTCTGATGCGAGTTTTGTGGCGAACCCACTGCCAATGCTCCTGCCATATACGATCAGATGCTGCTCCGAATATTGCGAAGCTAATCTATCATACACAAACTGCATATCAGTAATTATCTCTTTTTCGCTTCGCTTGCCCGTGCTTTTTCCGAATCCACGATAATCCAGAAGCACCACATCATAATCATATCGGTAAAAGTCTTTTGCATACTTTGCCCAGCCTTTTATGCTCCTGCTGTTGCCATGCAGATAAAAAATCAAACCCGATGGGGCAGTGCGGTAAAAATGCAGACCGTTGATCCGAACACCTGGGGCTACATCAAAAAATAGTTCTTTAAATGGCGCATCGTATCTGAATTTGAAATCCTGGCTAAGCTTTTCAGGTTTGAAAATAAATTTTTCCTGCAGGAAATATGCAGCAATGCTAACAAGGGCGAGCGCGAGCAACACATAAATCAGCAGATGGTTCAAAGCAGTAAAGTTTGTATGAAGTTAATCATAAACAATAACCGCTTCTATTGTCCACCCATGCGCTTTAAATTAAAATTGGGGATGGAAGAAACGATGAGCGGGAATTTTTCTACTGTAACGTTGGATGGGTCAAGGCCAAAGCCTCTCTCTTCTGACAAACTGAGCTCCTTTAACCAGAAATATAATTTCATTACTACTCTTTCAAAAAAAGGAAGTTCGTTGTCCTGGCTCAGGTATTTTTCCATCACAATAAACTGAAAGTCCCCAACCACGTTGTTTCTTTCCAAAGATTCATAGCGGCTGGTAATATTCACTTCTTTGTTGTTGACAAGATCTTCTACGACTTTGCGGAACATCAGATTGATCCTTGGCTCTATGCGGAAACCAAGCCTAAACTCCACTCGGATAATATCATTGGGGATGATGTTTTCAACTGTATATTCTGCAGAGTAAGGATCGTCCAGTGTGTCCACATGAACGAACCAATATATATCTGCACGCTTGGGTTTCTTATTCAGGATGGAATAAATTATTTTGTGTTCAATTTCTTTGGGATTGTTGGCGCTTGTAAGGTAAACCAGATGGGTAGCAGTTTTTGGGACAGTACGGTCGTTGCTCAGTTCTTGTATTTGCGGGATGTACTGCTCCATGCGCACAAATTCAACATACCTGTTCTTGATTTTCCTTGCACGATACCACACATACATGACCGTGAACAAACCGCCTCCAACGATTAAAGTAACAAAACCACCATGTGGGAATTTATCAAGGTTGGCAAAAAGAAAACTCAATTCTATGGTGAGGTAAACGCAGAGATATAAATAAATAAGTGGTGATTTTGCCCTGCGGGAAATAAGAAAATTGGCAAACAGGATAGAAGTGGCAAGCATGCACAAAGTGATCGCAAGGCCATACGCCGCCTCCATGTGCGATGAGGTTTGGAAATAAATAGTGATGCCGCAGCAGCCAAGAAACAGCAGAAAATTGATCGCAGGGATGTACAGCTGCCCTTTCTCTTCTGTCGGGTAGCCAATGCGCAACTTGGGCCAAAGATTCAGTCGCATGCTTTCACTTATGAGCGTGAATGAACCGCTGATCAATGCCTGGCTTGCAATAATTGCTGCAGCAGTAGCAATGATGATGCCCGGCACCAAAAACCACGGTGGCATAATACTGAAAAATACACTGCCTTTGCTCGTGTCAAATAATTTCCCATTAAAATGAGCAAGGAGCCATGCTCCCTGCCCAAGATAATTAAGAATGAGACATGTTTTTACGTATATCCATGAAATGCGGATATTGCTCCGGCCACAATGCCCCAAGTCAGAATATAATGCTTCTGCGCCAGTGGTACAAAGGAATACTGCGCCTAAAATCCAAAAGCCTTTATGATAAGTAGTTAGTAACTCAATAGCGTAATGAGGGCTCAATGCTTTAAAAACATATAGGTCATCCAACAAATGTTCTGAACCGAGAGCAGCCAGCATTGCGAACCAAATAAACATGATCGGCCCGAATAATTTACCGATAGAATCGGTGCCGAACTGCTGCAGAAAAAACAGCACTACCAATATTCCTATAACAATATAAACAATGGTAGATTGCTGTATCTGAGCTAATGCCGGCATCTGCCGAAGCCCTTCAATTGCCGATGTTACGGAAATGGGTGGGGTGATCATGCCATCTGCAAGGAGCGCTGCACCGCCTATCATGGCAGGCAAAACCAACCATCTCCGCTGCCTTCTCACCAGGGCGTACAAGGAGAAAATGCCACCTTCACCTCTGTTATCGGCCTTTAGGGTGAGCCAAACATATTTAACTGTTGTCTGAAGGGTAAGTGTCCAGATAATGCAGGAAAGCGCCCCGAGAATGAGCTTCTCTTCAATTATTTTGCCGTTAACAATTGCGTTGAGAACGTAAAGAGGTGAAGTACCGATGTCTCCATAAATAATGCCTAATGCAATAACTAAACTTGCAAATGTTACTTTTTTAGTCTGTTTGCTCACTGCACAATCGGTTAATTTGATGGTGTAATCAAGGTCGGTTCATTAATGGCAATCAAACTTACGCAAGGCATGATGACCGACAAAGATATAAGTAAATGCATTAATCCGTAACGATGTTTCGAAAGAGCTTTGTTTTATCCCGCATTCTTTGAAAAAAAATCACAAAAGCAATGTACAAATGCTCAATGGTTCCTTTTTATTCAAAAAAGATGATTCCTTTGGCCTATTATTGCCACATCAATTTTACATTTAGCTAACAAATTTGGTTAAAAGTTTTAGCTAACTTACAATGGAATCACAATGGATGCCAGGGGCGTCCTTAAAAAAATAGAAAGTGTTGTATGAATAACGTTTTGAAGCAATTGTCACTGTTTGTCTTTTTTATCTTTCCGGTTGTATTGCAAGCACAGCGCATCTCTTATTCCGAACCGCAAAGAGAAGACGGCCGGCGGACGGATTTTGAGATAATTGGAAAAATCGATGGGAATTTTCTTGTTTTTACAAACAATCGTTCAGATAACAATATCTCCATTTTTGACGATGATATGAAATTGCTGAACCGAGTACCCCTGGACTTTCTTCCTGACAAGTACATAAATGCCTACTTTATACCTTATCCGGATTTTTTTTACATGATATATGAATACCAGAAAAAGAATATAGTGCATTGCGCAGCTGTAAAGATTAACGGGCAAGGCAAGAATCTATCGCAACCCATTGACCTTGACACCACCCAGATCGGTTTTGCCGCAAGCAATAAAATCTACACCACTGTTTCGAGCGATGACAAGCAAAAGATTATGGTGTTTAAGATCAATAGCAAAAACGCTAAGAATTTCTTGTTCACGACATTCCTATATAACCAGCAGTTGGAGCTGATTGATAGGCATAGGCTCTATATGCCCATGGAAGAACACAATGAATCATTCACGGATTTTTTGCTTGATAATGAAGGCACTTTGGTGTTTGCAAAATTCTTAAGGAACAGCAGCGCCGATTATGTTTCCAAAGTCTCCATTGCTACCAAAGACGCTACTGCTGATAATTTTTCGATAAATGATATTGGCAATGGGGATCACATACTGGATGAACTGAAAATCAAGGTTGATAATAATAACAAGAACTACATCCTGACAGGCTTTTATTATAAACAAAAAAAGGGCAACATAGAAGGTCTTTATTCGATGGTATGGGACAAAGCAACAAACACAAAACTAAAAGAATCGCTTAATGTATTCTCTGATGAGCTCCGTGCAGTGGCCAAAAGTTCCGAGGCCAATCTTAAAATGGCATTCAATGATTTTTTTATTAATCAGATCATCATAAAAAAGGATGGTGGATTTTTACTGGTGAGCGAATCGCAATTCACGACGTCGCGCGGTGGCTATTTTAATCGCTGGGATTATATGTATGGCTACAACCCTTACCTCTCGCCAATGGATTATTATGGCTATCCATATTACAGCCCATGGAACCGTTATGGTTATAATAACCCCAATGCGGTGCGTTATCATTCAGAGAATATAATGATACTTTCTTTTGACAAGGACTGCAAGCTTGAGTGGAGCAACGTGATACCAAAGAGCCAGTTCGATGATGAATCCGAAAACCTTATTTCTAATCATATAATGAACACTGGTGGGGAACTGCATTTTTTGTACAACCAATATGAGCATAAGAACATATTGCTGGCAGATCAGAGCGTTTCGCCCGAAGGGAAGATCACTCGTTATCCTACTCTGAAGAATTTAGACAGGGGTTATGACTTCATGCCGCGCTATGGTAAACAGGTAAGCGCCAGACAGATGATAGTGCCCTGCCTGTACAAAAATTATCTTTGCTTTGCTAAAATTGATTTCTAAATCTCGAGCTTTTGACAGGTATCTTTAAACAAAAAAACCCGGGCAATGCATTATTGCTGTTCCTGTATGCTTTGCTTTTGAAATTTTCTATTTTTCTTCATCCCATAACGCCCATCCTGCATGGGCAAGACAACTATCTTTACCGCATTGTGCTGAGTGGGCTGAGTTCGTTTTTTAATGGTTCGCCCATTTTTTTTTCCATACTTACCTTTCTATTATTGTTTACACAGGCGACCTTGTTTAACCGTATATGCAATTACCAAAAAATATTACCGAAGCCGAATTATTTGCCCGGCATGTCATATATATTGGTGACTTCTTTATTGCCTTCGTGGAATTATTTTTCTGCACCGCTGCTCATCAATTCAATCATGATCTGGGTTTTTTATCGGATGACGGCTTTGTATAACAATACGCGTTCCGATGCAGCGATCTTTAATATTGGTGTGTTAACGGGTATCGTCACCCTATTTTATTTGCCTGCAATGGCTTTTCTGCTCCTTGTCTTTTTTGCGCTGGTTGCCATGCGGCCCTTTCGTATTCGCGAATGGGTGATGGGGTTTCTAGGCTTTACAGTGCCTTATTACTTTCTGTTTATCGTTTTATATTTTACCAACCAATGGAGCTGGAAAAATGTAGTGCCACAAATCATTTTCAGGTTGCCCGATATACCCGCTACCATCTGGATAACCTGCGGCATCGTGCTACTGATAGTGCCCTTTATGATTGGTGGCTATTATGTCCAGGCAAACTTGAACAAAATGCTCATCCAGGTCAGAAAAAACTGGAGCTTGTTGTTGTTGTATTTGCTTGTTGGTGTAATAATCATTCTCATCAATCACGCTAGTTTCTATGAAAATTGGATCGTGACAGCTGTGCCCTTCGCAGCTTTCCATGCTGCCGCCTATTATTATTCCACAGACAAAATATTGCCTGCGGTTATGCACTGGCTTTCTGTTGCTTTTATATTGTGGATGAATTATCTCGCTTGATATTTTCCATTCCGTGGAATAAGGGTAACTTTGGCTCTTCAAATAATTTCACATGAAATTCGGAATAGTTGTTTTCCCAGGTTCAAATTGTGACCGTGACATGCAAGACGCCTTGTGTAATGACCTTGGTCAGGAAGTGATCATGCTATGGCACAATGAGGAGGATTTAGGAATGTTCAGCAAAGAGGATTGCATCATCCTTCCTGGCGGGTTTTCTTATGGCGATTATCTGCGCTGTGGTGCTATTGCCCGGTTCAGCCCAATGATGAAAAGCGTGATTGAATTTGCTGGAAATGGCGGGAAAGTTTATGGCGTATGCAATGGCTTTCAGATTTTATGCGAGGCAAAATTGCTGCCGGGTATTTTGCTAAGAAATGCCAACCAGCAATACATCAGCAAAAATGTTTTTTTGTGTGGCGCAGGGGCTGCAGGTACACCATTAAAAATCCCCATTGCCCATGGCGAGGGAAGATATTATGCCGATGAAAAAACATTGGATGAACTGGAGAAAAATAATCAGGTTCTTTTTAGATATTGTGATGAGAAAGGAAATATTACTCCCGGTTCCAATCCCAATGGCTCACTGCGCAATATTGCCGGCATCTCCAACAAAAAAGGCAATGTCATTGGTATGATGCCGCATCCTGAACGCGCCTGCTCCGAGGCAATCGGCAATACCGATGGTAAGATTATTCTTCAGGAGCTGTTCCTCAGTGAAAAAGACGAACATAAAATAAAAGCGCCGCAATTGGCAAACTTTTAGTTTTCTTTAGCAACTGAATTTGCATCTTTGCCGTTCTTATCATTCTAAGAATTTTATTATGAAAAAACTTTTTCTCCCGGCTTTTTTATTGATGATGGTCAATATGGTGATGGCCCAGTCGAGCAAACAGGTCCAATGGGCCTATAGTTCAAAAAAAATTTCCGATAAAATGTATGAAGTGCACATGACAGCAACAATCAATGGCGACTACCATATCTACGCTCAGGATGCTGGCGGAGAAGGCCCAGTGCCGACTTTGTTCACATTTACAAAAAACCCCCTCACTATATTAGATGGGAAAGTAAAAGAGCATGGTAATCAAGTAAAAAAGTTTGAAACAGCCTGGAAGCACGACGTAAAATATTTTGAAAGCAAAGTTGATTTTGTTCAGATAGTGAAATTGAAAGCGAATATAAAAACAAGCCTAGCGGGTAAAGTTGAGTTTATGGTTTGCAACGATAAGCAATGCCTGCCACCTTCTGAAGTTGAAATAAATGTGAATATAGGAGGGTAGTCAGCAACGAGACAGGATACTTCTTTACAAAACGGGTTCTTTGCAGGGGCTCGTTTATTTTTTATGAAAAAATTTTTACAACTTTTTATTTATTTGTTTTTTGTCTGCGGGGCAAATAATTTCTTAGCAGCGCAGGATCCTGGTGCATTTAACTGGACTGTCGTAGGCAAAAAAATCAGCGATGGAGTTTATGAACTGTCTTTTAAATCTATAATAAAAAATGGCTGGCAGCTGTACGCGCCCAATCAGCTTATCAGCGATGTGCATACAGTAGAATTAAGTTTCGCTGATTCTACTATCAATCCAGATAGCGCCTACAAAGAGACGGGCAGAACAAAAAAAATCACTAATAAAATTTTTGATAATGGTTCGTTTACAGTATATGAAAACGAAGCAGGATTTGTTGCAACCATAAGAATAAAGGGCGCAGTTCCGGCAAATTTAATTGGCAAGCTCAAATACACGTACGGAAAACAGGATGAATTTTACCCACTGGTTACTTTACCATTTTCTGTAAAATTAGAAGGCGGCTTATTGTCAGTTGCAAGGATGAGAATCAACAACATTGATCTGAAAAACCCGGTAAACAATTGTGGCGATGACTCTACGGAAGGCAAGGGCCTTGCCAGTATTTTTTTACTGGGGTTGATTGGCGGGTTTATAGCATTGCTTACACCATGTGTGTTTCCGTTGATCCCGCTTACCGTTTCATTTTTCACAAAACGCGCCGCAAGCAGAAAAAAAGGTATTGCCAACGCGATGTTATATGGGTTTTTTATTTTTTTGATTTACGTTCTGCTCAGCCTGCCGTTTCATTTATTAGATCATACTAATCCTGAAATTCTCAATAATATTTCAACCAATGTCTGGCTGAACCTTTTGTTCTTTGCTGTTTTTGTGGTATTTGCCATTTCATTTTTTGGATATTTCGAAATTACTTTACCAGGCAGTGTGGCTAGTAAAGCAGATGAAAAAGCGGGTGCCGGTAACATTGCCGGGATATTTTTTATGGCACTTACTTTAGCCATTGTTTCTTTCTCCTGCACGGGTCCCATCCTGGGTTCGTTGCTTGCCGGTGCCTTGTCAAAAAATGGGGGCGCCATACAATTAAGCTTTGGTATGGGTGGTTTTGGCCTGGGTCTTGCTTTACCCTTTGCACTGTTCGCGATGTTCCCCAATTGGCTTAATTCGCTGCCAAAATCAGGCGGATGGCTCACTTCAGTGAAAGTTGTGTTAGGCTTTCTGGAGCTGGCGATGGCTGTGAAATTTTTGAGCAATGCGGATTTGGTGGAACAATGGGGAATTGTAAAAAGAGAATTATTTATAGGGTTCTGGATTATTATCGGTATATTGATTATTGCTTATTTATTAGGTGAAATAAAATTCCCACACGACAGCCCGGTGAAAAAATTCAGCAAAACAAGGATCGCATTGATCTTGCTGTTTGCTGCGTTCACTGTTTATTTAATACCTGGTGTGACCAACACGCCATACGCAAACCTCCGGCTGATTAGTGGTTTCCCGCCACCGCTCTGTTACAGCCTGTATGCGAACCCGGTAAATTGCCAAAAAGGGGTGGAGCCTCTTAAGAATGATTACGAGCGGGCATTGCAAAAAGCCAAAATGCAGCATAAGCCTTTGCTCATTGATTTCACAGGATGGGCTTGCGTGAACTGCAGAAGGATGGAAGAAAATGTATGGACCGATCCGAATGTGAAACAACTGATGCAGGACAGCTTCATAGTTGTTTCTTTATATGTTGATGAAAGAAAAGTACTACCTGCAACAGAGCAGTTCACTTATACCACAAAGAATAATTCACCCAAAGAAATTGTAACGGTTGGTGACAAATGGGCAACCTTTCAATCAGAGAATTTCAATGCGGTGTCTCAGCCCCAATACGCAATCGTGAGCGCTGACGAAAAAATTCTTACCAAAACAAAAGGCTACACACCAAATCCAAGAGAGTTTGTGAATTGGTTGGAGTGCGCCTTAGATGCAAATAAGAAATTTCAGTAAAATTTCATCCAAAAAAAATCCATCCCGCATTTAACGGGATGGATCCTTGAATTAGGCGTCATTCTGTCCCAACCTTCCGGCGGCAAGCAATTCATATTGGCCAGATGGAGGGCCAGAATGACAAGAGTTAAAAAATCCTGCTGGTGTTCAGCAGGATTTTGGATTGAAAAATATTTTTTGCCGTTCTGTTGGCTCTGTAAATGTAGTGGTTGTTTCTATAGCCCGTCGTTTGGTTAAGTTAAATTTTTTTTAAACAACACTTTTACAATGCGATCTTTTTTTCCACCATCATTTTTCTGAGGTTGATCAGACCATAGCGCATGCGACCCAGTGCAGTATTGATGCTGCAGTTTGTCAATGAAGCGATTTCTTTGAAGCTCAGGTCTGCGTAATGGCGAAGGATGATGACTTCTTTCTGGTCTTCAGGAAGCAGGTCAAGCATTTGCCTCACGCGGTCGTGGCTCTGGCGCTTCATCATTTTTGTGTCGGCGCCTTCTTCAGTAAAATTAATAACCTCGAAAATGTCACGGTCGTCGCTGGTCTTGATGGCAGGAGTGCGCTTCACTTTGCGGAAATGGTCAACGCACAGGTTGTGCGCAATGCGCATTGCCCATGGCAGAAACTTTCCTTCTTCTGTGTAACGTCCTCCGCGAATAGTGTCGATGACTTTGATGAGCACATCCTGAAAAATATCTTCGGCAAGATATTTGTCCTTAACTAGAAACAGGATGGAGGTGTAAAGCTTGTCTTTGTGGCGGATTACCAATGCTTCCAGAGCATTTAAATCGCCGTCGCGAAATTGGTGAATTAATTCGTGGTCAGTGTTTTGACGTAAAGATTTCATAAACTTCTACGGGTTTTGAAGGTGATAGGATTTATGTTTGGATTTTGAATAAAAAAGACGGTTTCGGTTTTTCTCAAGTAGAAGTGATAGCTCGATAGGCAAATATGAGTTTAGTTAATTGATAGTGTACAAATTCCACACTAAAGATATACAATATTTGGAATAAACAACATTTTGGGAAATTTATTTTGAAAAAAACATTTTCAGGCATTTTGGGATTTGCAGGGTCATTATTTTAACCAATTGCAAATACATTTGTTTCTTTATTCACGATGGCACAGACCAAAGAAAAGAAAAAGCCTGGCAATACCATTACCCCGAGCAACAAAGACGCTATTCTTATTAAGGGCGCCCGTGTCCACAACCTCAAAAATATTACTGTTGAGATACCCCGCAATAAACTGGTAGTAGTAACCGGCGTTTCTGGTTCGGGCAAATCATCACTGACCATTGACACCTTATTCGCTGAAGGCCAGCGCCGTTATGCGGAAAGCCTGAGCGCTTATGCACGCCAGTTCATGGCCCGTATGAACAAGCCAGATGTAGATTATATCAAAGGGCTTTGCCCTGCAATAGCCATCGAACAAAAGATCGTTACACGCACACCTCGCTCCACAGTTGGAAGCATGACAGAGATTTACGATTACTTACGCCTTTTATTTGCCCGCATTGGAAAAACCATTTCGCCGGTCTCCGGCAGGCAGGTAAAAAAAGATGATGTGAAAGATGTGTTGGAATGCATCAATCTGTTAAAAGAAGGCGATAAAATTCTAATACTCGTTCCCTTTAAACAGCATAAGAACCGCGACGCAAAAGAAGAATTGAATATATTATTGCAGAAAGGATTCTCCCGCTTATACATTAATAAACAAGTCGAGAGGATAGAAGATTTGCTTGAAAAACCATCGGAAACCCGGCATCAGTCAACTGACATCCTCGTTGATCGGTTGGTAGTCAAACCTTTCGATGAAGACGATTTGCACCGCATCTCGGATTCTGTTGGCACTGCTTTTTATGAAGGCGAAGGAGAAATGTTCTTAGAGGTCAATGGGGATAAAAAATTGCATTTCTCAAACAAGTTTGAACTGGACGGGATTAAGTTTGAAGAACCTGTACCGAACCTATTTTCATTTAACAACCCCTATGGTGCCTGTCCGACCTGTGAGGGTTTCAGCCAGGTGCTTGGCATTGATGCTGACCTGGTGATCCCGGACAAGCGGTTAAGCGTCTATGAAGGGGCCATCGCTCCCTGGAAAGGGGAAAAATTGGTTTGGTGGAAAGATCAGTTTGTGAAGGCAGCCAGGAAATTCGATTTCCCTGTGCATAAGCCAATTATGGACCTTACAAAACAGCTATACGAAATTTGATGGAAGGGGAACGGTGATGCTTATGGTATAAACGGTTTTTTTGAAGAAGTAGAGCGCAATCTGTATAAAGTGCAGTACAGGGTATTGCTTTCACGTTACCGTGGCCGCACCGCTTGCCCCGATTGCAACGGGTACAGGTTGCGAAAAGAAGCGCTTTTTGTAAAGGTTGGCGGCAAGCATATCGGTGAATTATGCGAAATGCCTGTTGGCGCCTTGCAAAAATGGTTTGATGAGCTATCGCTGAGTGATTTTGATAAACAGGTAGCAAAGAGAATTTTGATAGAAATCCATCATCGCCTGCAAACATTGCTGGATGTCGGCTTAGGCTATCTCACCTTGAACCGTCTCGCTAATTCTTTGAGCGGGGGCGAAAGCCAGCGCATACAGTTGACCCGCTCGCTGGGAAGTAATCTCACGAATTCTTTATATATATTGGACGAACCTTCTATTGGCCTGCATTCCAGGGACACTCAAAGATTGATCAGCGTGTTGAAAGAATTGCGCGACCTCAGCAACACTGTGGTAGTTGTTGAGCACGATGAAATGATGATGCGCGAAGCGGACTATATTATTGATATGGGACCCCTGGCATCTCACCTGGGCGGTGAAGTCGTTGCGCAGGGTAACTACCATGAATTAATTAGCAACCCGGCAAGCCTGACTGGCAAATATCTAAAAGGAGAGTTCAAAATTGAGCCTCCAAAGACGTTGCGGAAATGGAATCGTTCAATAATAGTAGAACAAGCAAGGCAGCACAACCTGAAAAATATTAGCGTTGAATTTCCTTTGAATGTTCTTTGTGTGGTGAGCGGGGTGAGTGGCAGTGGAAAGACAACTTTAGTGAGACAGATTCTATTCCCTGCCTTGCAAAAGTTGAAGGGAGAATTTGGCGGTGATAAAGTGGGGCTGCATAAATCCATGACCGGGGATCTCGATTACATTTCTCAGGTTGAGATGGTGGATCAAAACCCCATTGGCAAATCATCCAGGAGCAACCCCGTTACCTATATCAAAGCCTACGATGAAATAAGAGAGCTCTATTCCAAACAACCACTTAGCAAGATGCGCGGTTTTCTGCCAAAACATTTTTCCTTTAATGTGGATGGCGGCAGATGCGATACCTGCAAAGGGGAAGGCGAACAGGTTGTTGAAATGCAGTTTCTTGCCGATGTGCATTTAACTTGTGAAGTGTGCGGCGGCAAACGATTTAAAGAAGAGGTACTTGAGGTGACTTATCAAGACAAAAGTATTTTTGATTTGCTGCAGATGAGTGTTGATGAATCACTGGAGTTTTTTAAAGATGAGAAAGAGATATATACCAAGTTAAAACCATTGAGCGATGTTGGCTTGGGCTACGTAAAACTGGGGCAATCGTCAGATACCTTATCTGGCGGCGAAGCGCAACGTGTCAAGCTTGCGTCCTTTCTTGGAAAAGGGAAAGGGCTGGGGCATATTCTTTTTATTTTTGATGAGCCAACTACAGGCCTTCACTTTCACGATATAAAAAAATTGCTCACCTCTTTTAACGCATTGATTGAGCAAGGTCATTCTATTTTAGTGATTGAGCACAATACCGATGTGATCAAATCGGCCGATTGGGTCATTGACCTAGGCCCGGAAGCTGGTGACGGTGGTGGAAATCTTGTGTATGCAGGTATTCCGGCAGGATTGAGCAAAGTGAAGGAGAGCTATACGGGAAAGTTCGTTTGATTTAATAAACTCATTCGGACCACCTGCAAACAACAGGCATGCAAAACAGGCCGTCTTCCTATTCTTCCTTGTTTCTTAGAGGTTGACTCGTGGGAGTTTGGTTCATCTCAATCTGTCCATACTCTTTACTAACCTGTCATCTTTATAAATTCCCTTGCCTGCTAAATAGAAAAATAGGACTACAACAAAGGGTATCAATGACCCAAATTGATATGACCCGGACTGGAAATTATTAGCTGATTTAAAAGCGGTGACTTTATAGTATTCTAAAATAATTACGGCAATCGCTGCCAATATACCGATGATACATAGTCGAAATTGCAACTTACGGTTCTTGAATAAAAAAATGCAAACCAATGCCAATGCGCCCATCCCCGATACCAGAGGGAACAATAAAAAACTGTCGGAAATAAGAAATTTCCTAACAGAATTGTCCTGCAGATGACCGGAATATAACGGCAATGTGTAAGTGGCAAAGGCACTTGCTGCAGCAATTAGTAACCAAATGCTTTGTGCTCGCTGAATCATAAGCTAAATAACATTTTTCAAAGATATTGATTTCAGCAATCAGAACTTTATTTCCCATTTTATTTTTTTAGTTACCGAAATAAAAAAAACAAGCATCAAGATGCCTGTCTTTTTTACACGTATGACCCTGGATTCAGTTTTTAGCAAAGTCTTCAATCATTTCCATTCCGTCTTCGGAAACTCTTAATTTCTTCCATGATTTATCATCCTCCAGATGAACAAAGTAAACCACTTTGCTTCCAACATTCACTTCTTCGACATAAGGAATGTCATAATCGAAATAGGTACTCTTGACCATTGCACGGATATCACGGGGTAATTTTTTCCCGTCATAATAGGTGATCGTAAATGTTGGGTTTCCTTTTTTGTCATAAAATGCTCTGTTGAACTTGCTGTCTTGCGTGAAAGTTGCCAAAAACCCGTCCGCAATTTTATACCAGTCCACCGCAGTAGCTCCTTTAAAAGATTTATTGAAATCTTTAATTGCTTTAAAGCTGATACCACTCGTTTTGTCGAGTATGATATTGGCGGATCCTGAATTTGGAGTGTCAGGCTGGATAAGCGTTAATAAATATTTGGTATTTTTTGCTAAAAGGGTCTTATCATATGCACGTTGTGCGTACGTGTTGTTGATTAACGCAAGGCAAGAAATTAGCCCAACTACAAAAATTGAAATAAACTGTTTCATTTTAAATGAATTTTAATATTAACAAATGTGATTTACTACTTGAAAGACCAGAAAAATCAGTAACGTTTACATTTCTTAGGAATGGATGGGAAAAGCTTCATTTCGAAATATTCGCTTACCAGTATAGTCGCGGTTTTAATAAGGAGGTAAACACAATCTGTCATAAATTTTTTTACATTCCCGTTTTTAGTTATATTAGGATACTCTTAAACTAATCATGGACAACCCTGCTATTTCACCTAAAGTTTCCGACCAGGAGCTAATAAATAGTCTACATGGGGTTGATATTGACAGAAGAAAAGGCGAAGAAGAATTATTTACCAGGTTTAGTTATTTTATAAGGGAGGGCGGACAAAAATATTCCTTGCCCAAGGAGGATTCGTTCAATGCATATGCGGATGCCGTTCTTTCTGTGATCGAAAAAATAAAAGATGGCTCATTTAGGGGATTGTCCTCAGTAAAAACCTACCTCTACCAGGTTTTTCATAATAAGTGTGTTGACATTTTGCGAAAAAAAACGACTAATAAACAAACCGTACATCAAACCGCGCCTTTATCAGAATGGACGTCGCAATTTTCGGACACGACAAAATCTATAATTCAGAAACTAATAGAAAAAACTGATTTTGATTTGCTGAAACAAAAAATGAGCGAATTAAGCGACAACTGCAGACAAGTTTTGCTCCTGTGGGCAGATGGCTTCAGTGACAAAGCAATAGCGGCACAGCTTGCCTACAAAACCGCTGATGTGGTTAAAACAAGCAGGCTCAGGTGTTTGGATAAGTTGCGACAATTGTATAAGCAATTTTAAAAATTACTAATGGAGAATGCAGATTATATAGAAAGTTATTTTAACAACGGTTTATCTGTTGGGGAAAAAGAGCAATTTGAACAGAAAATTATTACTGACGCTGCTTTTGCAGAAGAAGTTGCCTTTTATTGCAGCGCTTGGCAAACTGCAAAAAATGAACTAGCTGAAGAAAAGAAGAAGCGTTTTGCGCAAATTTATCAGCAAAATATCGCAATACAAAAACCAGGAGTTACAATAAAATTATGGAAGTATGCCACAGCTGCAGCAGTTGTTGCAGCACTCATTTTCGGATCGTATTTGTATATAAAACCAGTTTCGCCTAAGCAATTGGCTGACCAATACATACAACAGCATTTGCAATCATTAAGTATTACCATGAGCAGTCAGGAGAACAGCATTCAGGATGGGCTAAATTTATACAATGAAGGCAAATTGCAGCAAGCTTTGCAGCAGTTTGAAAAAATCATCAGTGCTGATACCTCAAGCTTCAATGCAAAAAAATATGCAGGAATTGTTTCCCTGCAAATGAAACAATACGACAAAGCATTATCTTACTTCACTCAGTTAGAAAACTATCCCAATCTTTATTCCAACCCTGCAAAATTATTGAAAGCAATCACCCTTATGGAACGAAATAGTACCGATGATGCAGAGCAGGCAAAAGCATTGCTGCATCAGGTAATGCAAAATAACCTCGAAGGAAAAGAAACCGCAGAACAATGGCTTAAGAAATGGTAATTTAATTATATAATCCCTTAAATCGAATTTTATGCAAACCAAAAGTGTATTCTGTAGAAAAGTACATTTCAGAATACTAATGCCGATTTTAGTATTAATAATCGATTTTTTTAATCCTAAAATTGCCTTTCCACAAGGCCACATTTTTTATCCTTACAAACGTATTTTTTCTCAGGATTCTACATTCGTAAGCTTAAATGTTTTATATAAAGAAGGTACTACTAAGTCAACAAAGAATGCAGTCATTCTATATATTCAAAACTATTATCAAAACTTTATTAATCATGTCAATAGTGCAAGAGGCACCCATATGTTTCTTAATTTCTTTATATTTTATTGCCCTTGTGATTCATTATTGTGCAACGTTAATGTAATACCTGTAGGAGGTAGCGGAGGCTCAATTAATCCCCCACCCCCGCCGCCGCCCGGACCAGGAGGAAGTGGTGACTTTGTCTCAATAATAGCAAATAATCTAAACATGCAAAAAAATAGCGATCAAGAAAGTATTGATACAACCGGCTTTTATAAAGAATCGGTCATCAAGAGCTTTCCAATCAAAAAAGACAAAATTATTGCTATAATGGATACCGGACTTGATCCTGCATATTTTAAAAATATTGATCATCTAATTTGGAGAGATATACAACATCCGACAATCTATAATTTTTTACCCGGGGCAATTTTGAATCATAGCTTAGACGATCATTTATATAAACACGGAACAGCAGTAGCGGCATTGATATTACATGAATTAAATAAAGGTACATCTTATCCGAGGATTATGATCCTAAAAGTGTTGGATAGCAAAAATAGAGGAACTACATTTTCGGCAAGTTGCGCATTGAGCTATGCTGCTCAGAAAGATGCAACACTTGTTAATGCAAGTCTTGGATACTATAGCTCAATTACAGGCTCAACCGGAGACCCGGTGTTGGAAAATTATATTGAACGTTGTAAAAAATCAGATATCATAGTGGCTGCTGGTAATACACTAACTCCACCGCCTCATGGCCCCGATTTGTGTCATCCTGGAAATACAAACGAATTGATAGGAACCAGGCTTTTCTTTCCTGCATGTTTCAGCACCACGCTTTCCAATGTAATTGCAGTTACAACCGTAAGTAATTCCTATACAAACTGTAAATACCAGAATTTTTCATCAAAGTTTGTCTCAATTGGAGTAAAAACCAACAATGCCAACTGTTGCGCAGTTAGTGTCCCTTTTCTTAATGCTCTGTATGAAGGATCTTCCTTTGCTACGCCTATTGTTACCGGAAGACTTATGAAATATTTTTTACAAAATTCAATTGGCATGCCTCATGGAGCAGGCGACTTACATTTTATTTCTTCGCAGAATCCACGCCTGTCGGGAACTACAGTAGACAGCCGATTTATTGAAAGGTGATAAAGCATGAAAAAATTATTATTAACACTAATGATATTTTCTTTTTCGCTAAGTTATTGCGAAGCGCAATGCCCTGACGAAAATTCTTTTTGGCATCGAATAGTGTATTTAAGGGATTCCTCAGGGACCCCTCTCCAGGAGCAACTTTCAGAACTGTTGCCTTATGTGAGTTATATCAATAAATGTTCGTACAGGAATGATTCAACGCATGCATTGTTACTTCTTCGCATAGGATGGTTATATGGAGCAACACAAAAGGATTTTGTGAAAGCTATTCATTATACGCTCAATTCAATTAATATAATACATCAGCACATTCAAAGCCCCAATGTTAATCCAACACATTTAATAAAATCTTATTTTAATCTACAGATACTTTACGATTCGCTCAAGGAGAATAAATTAAAAATGAATTCAATTGATAGTTGTATTACGCTTGCTGTAAAATACAATACCGGATACCCTTACGCGGTACAATTAATCTATTGGAGAACGCAGGAATTGCTTGAAAGCGGCGATTATTACAAAGCAATTGACTATGCCAATATTGGAGAAGTCATAACAAAAAAAAGTGGTTATCAGGTTCAGGATGTTTTCAATTATCTCAGTTGGAAAATAAACGCATTAATCAGTCTTAGTAAATATAATGAAGCAGAGGAACTTCTAAATAAATCTATTCATGAAAATCATTTGGAAAATAATAAGAAATATCAGGGCAATATTTATGCACTTTTGGCAAGGCTGGCAGAACAACGTGGAAACTTTACTAAAACAGTTGAATACTCAGACAAGTCCATTCGTTATGATAAAATGATTGGAAATTATAATGGGTGTGCTGCCACCTTAAATAATCAGGGATATTACCTTCATTTCCTTCAACTGAAGCAATATGATGCGGCTCTCCGGTATTATAACCAGGCATTGCTTTTTGCAGACAATGTCAATGCAATGAATATTCTGGACAATATTGCTAATGTCTATGTTGAAAAAGAAAAATTTGATTCAGCCTTCTATTTTTTTCAACTCGCATTTAATAAGATTGAACCAGGAACTAATGAAGCAGCATTGCTTAAAAATAGTGAACTATTAAATAATGTGAGCATTACAGAATATCTGGTTGGTCTAATCCTGGATAAAGGTGATGCTTTTAGGAAAAGATATTTTGCTTCTGGAAATATTAAATTTATTAGCGAGGCTCTGCAAGTTTATAGCATATTGAATCTTTTAATGGAGAAATTAAAAGACGCACAATATGATATTAATTCAAAGTTATATTGGCAGATGGCATATAGGAAAATGTACGAGCGTGCGATTGAAGCATGCGTGATATTAGGCAAAAATCAGTATGCATTTTATTTTTTTGAAAAGAGCAGGGCAGTTTTATTAATTGATCAGTTAAGCCAATTGAGTAAAATCAGTAACGATGATATTTTACAGCAGGCGCAGGGCAAAAGAAAAATATTATTGATGGAAAGAAACTTGACTAGCATGGGTACTTCTGACAAAAATTATACTCAACTGCAAACTGAGTTATTCACTGCTAAACAGGAATTAGACAGAATTAAACAATCAATAAAAACGAATAACCCACTTTTGTATCAGAGCTTTCTTGATACTAATTTTGTTTCCCTGAAGGATATTCAAAAAACAATTCTTGTTGATCACAATGCACTTGTGGAAATCTTTGACGGAGACAGCGCTGTGTATTCATTAATAATCACAACCGAAAAGACTAACCTGAATAAGATAAATAAAAAAGAGTATGACAGCACAACTAAATTGTATAT
>DATMMJ010000240.1:0-6216 GCA_035569795.1 Puia sp.
CCAGACTTTGATGCCTAGCGGGAAGAGTTTTAATTTCGCTGTATCCAGATAATCATTGAATGGACGTGAATTTCTCACGGAAGTATGCCCACAATTTACTTTTGCTATGACATAACTCAGCAAATTGCGGAACTGCATTTCGGTCATTGAATCGTTTATGCGTGCATAGCCATATGCAAAATAATGATCCATGCTGTCTTTGGGCGTGTACCAATACAGACCCGGGTGAGATTCTTGTAAAATATCCCGGAATAATTTGTAATCGCTTTGTAGTGCTGCGACTGGATATTTCTTTGCCGGGTTGAATGCTTGCTTGCTGCTTGTACAAGAAACAGAAAACACCAGCACTCCCCAGTAAACGAGTTGAGTAATTTTTTTCATCTGCGCCATCCCTTTTTTTAACGAAAAGCATTCCAGCCCTGCGCGGTAATATCAAACGTATTTCCTCCTTTGGTTATTATCTTTTCGCCTTTTTCTAATTCCGTCATATAGCCAATTACGCTAATTTGTTCGTTAAGCAGGAGTTTTTCATGGTCCTTTGGAGAGATGGTGAACAATAATTCATAGTCTTCCCCTCCGCTGAGCGCGCAAGCGGTCGGGTCCAGCTCAAATTTGAAAGCCGCGTTCCTTGTCTGGTCTGCTATCGGAACTTTTTCTTCATAAAGTACACATCCGAGATGGCTTTGCTTGCAAATGTGCAATATTTCAGAGCTTAGCCCGTCAGAGATATCCATCATGGAACTGGGAACGATTTCGGTATCCCCCAAAAAATCCACGATATCTTTTCTCGCTTCTGGCTTTAATAATCTTCCAATCACATATTTCTCTCCTTCAAGGTCTGGGGTGACTTGCGGGCTTTCGAAAAAAATTCTTTTTTCTCTCTCCAAAAAAACCAATCCGAGGTATGCTCCTCCCAAATCCCCACTACAGCAAACCAAATCTCCTTTTTGGGCTGTGCTGCGTTTCACAAATTTATCCGGTGCCACTTCCCCTATTGCAGTTACAGAAATAATAAACCCTTTTTGAGATGAAGCCGTGTCGCCACCTATCAGATCAACTCCATATTTCTCACACGCGGCATACACGCCTTCGTAAAATTCATCCACAGCTTCCAGACTAAACCTGTTGCTGATACCCAGGCTCAGCGTGAGCTGCGTCGGCGTAGCATTCATCGCGTAAATGTCGCTGATATTCACAACCACTGCTTTGTAACCAAGATGCTTTAGCGGTGTGTATGCCAAATCGAAATGAACGCCTTCAATCAGTAGATCAGTTGTGATGACGGTCTGTTTGCCGAAATGATCAATAACTGCAGCATCGTCACCAACCCCAACAATAGAAGATGCATTTTGCAGCTCAATATTTTTTGTGAGATGCTCTATCAGTCCAAACTCTCCGAGAGACGATATTTCTGTGCGCGGCTCCATTGTAGAAATTCTGGTTTTTTTATATGGTTCTTTGCTGTAACGCCATGAGGCAAAAGGTACTGTGGTATTATCCCAAATGCTCACAGCTCGTCATTTACCCATTGCAACAGCTCAGCGTGAATTTTTCCATTTGTAGCAACAATCTGATGCTGATAAGGTGAATATTTTACCCCCTTGAAATCTGTAACCTTCCCTCCAGCTTCTTCCACGATCAAAAAACCTGCTGCGCTGTCCCATGCCTGCAACTTATGCTCATAAAAACCATCGAACCTGCCCGCTGCAACCCAGCAAAGATCCATCGCGGCAGAACCGAGGCGCCGAACAGGAACTCCCTTGGTTATCAACCGTGAAAAAACTGCCAGCGGACCGTTTGGCTGGTCCAGGTAGGTGTATGGAAACCCGGTGACCAGGCAGGCGCTAGAAACCTGTGTCTCTTCGCTCACCTTGATGATATTATCATTCAAGGTTGCGCCAAAACCTTTTTGGGCAAAATAAAACTCATTGATAAAGGGATTGTATACTGCCCCCATTATCATTTCGCCGTCTTGCTCAATGCCAATAGAGACACAACAAATGGGGATGCCATGCGCAAAATTCACCGTGCCGTCAATGGGGTCAACAATCCACTTAACCGGGGAACTTGTAGCAAGCTCTCCGGCTTCTTCGCTCAAAATAAAATGATCCGGAAAGTCCGTTTTAATGATTTCAAATATAGCCTTTTCAGAAGCATGGTCTGCTTCGGTGACCAGATTGTTGAGGCCTTCTTTATTGGATATCTTAAATTCGGTTTGAAAATATTGCTGCATCTCCTTTGCACCAGCCTCAACGGCCTTGATCAATGTAGATTTTATCATGGCGCAAAGATATATCCCACATCAACGGCCTCCAACTATTACCTGTTCACCCTGCCCATCATATGCTCAGGATAACGCAGACCAGCCGCCACATTTTTTGGCGCAAGGCTATCGAGCTGCTGCAATTCTTTTTCACTCAACTTCACATTCAAAGCTCCGGAGTTTTCCTGTAAATATTTTATTCGCTTGGTCCCCGGTATTGGAAAAATATGCGCTCCTTGTGCTAAAACCCATGCCAGCGCCAGTTGGGAAGCGGTCGCGTTTTTTGTTGAAGCCATTTGTTCTATCCTTTTAACAAGTGCTAAATTCTTTTTAAAATTTTCTCCCTGAAAGCGGGGTGAAAACCGGCGGTAATCATCTTTAGCCAGGTCATCGAAGTTTTTTATCTGCCCAGTTAAAAACCCACGCCCAAGCGGGCTATAGGCTACAAACGCAACACCCAACTCTTTGCAGGTTCCTAATATTTCGTCTTCTGGATCCCGGCTCCATAAAGAATATTCTGTCTGCACTGCAGTTATGGGATAAACTCCATGCGCCTTCCTCAAGGTAGCCGCGGAAACTTCTGACAGTCCAATTGCCTTGATTTTTCCTTCTTTTACCAGCCTAGCCATCGCCCCAACGGTTTCCTCAATAGGGGTATCAGGGTCAACGCGGTGCTGGTAATACAAATCAATGACTTCTATTCCCAATCTTTTCAAGCTCCCCTCCACAGAACTTCTGATGTATTCAGGTTTGCCATTGATCGATCGCCCAGATGGGTTAGTTGGGTCTCTTACAATGCCAAATTTTGTAGCAATCGTGAGTTTGTTTCTTTTCCCTTTTATTGCCTTGCCTAATAACTGTTCGTTGATATATGGGCCATACATGTCTGCGGTGTCGAAAAGAGTGATGCCTAGTTCAATGGCGCGATGAATGGTTTTGATGGAGTCCTCATCATTGTGGGGTCCATAGAATTCGCTCATGCCCATACAACCTAACCCTATTTCTGAGGCAAACAAACCCTGCGAGCCAAATGATTTTATTTTCATGATACCTTTATTTTAGGAATCTAAACAAAACAAAGATAGTAAAGTTGCCGGGCCACCTTTCTTGCCCGTTCGCTTAAAAACCTTTTACTTCGTATTCATTACTTTTTATCACTGTGACGCTTTCGATCTTGATTGTAAATTACAACGTGAAATATTTCCTTGAGCAATGCCTATGCTCGGTGAAAAAAGCAATTGAAAAATTGGATGCAGAGGTAATCGTGATCGATAATAATTCATCAGACGGAAGCTTTGACTACCTCAATCTTAAATTTCCCTGGGTAAAATTCATCCTCAACACAAAAAATCTCGGTTTTTCAAAAGCTAACAACCTGGGGTTTTCCCACGCCAAATCAAAATATGTGTTGTTCCTCAACCCGGATACGATTGTCGCAGAAGATAGTTTCGAAAAATGCATTTTATTTATGGAATCCCACCTCCGCGCTGGCGCAATGGGAGTTAGGATGATAGATGGCTCCGGTAGATATTTAAAGGAATCAAAGCGTGGTTTTCCGTCTCTTTGGGTCTCTTTTTGCAAACTTTCCGGACTGGAGTATTTGATGCCACATTCAAAACTCTTTGGAGGGTATTATCTTGGCCATCTAAACGAAAATCGAACTCAAGTAATTGATGCCATTTCGGGCGCGTTCATGTTTGTTAGAAAAGAAGTGTTCGATAAAACCGGCAGCTTCGATGAGCAATTTTTTATGTACGCAGAGGATATTGACCTGAGCTATCGGATGCAACAAGGCGGCTATGAAAATTATTACCTGCCGGAGACAACGATCATCCATTTCAAAGGAGAGAGCACAAATAAAGATTTGAAATACGTTACGCAGTTTTACAAAGCGATGAGTTTATTTGTGCAGAAACATTTGGGTGCCAGAAGATCTGCTTTTTTTTTGGCGTTGATAAAGTCAGCAATTTGGATTCGTGGCACTTTTTCTTTTGCAGGTAATTTTTGGATACCAAAAAAACAAAGACACAGGCTACCTTGTCAAAATATATTTTTGGCTGGAGAAGAATCCAGCAAGCAAGAAGTGGCAGGATTATTAACAAAACAAGGGATAACGCAATCTACCAATGAGCAAGCAGCGGATTGTATTATTTTTTGCGAGGGGGGGAGGTTTTCATTCAAAGAAATTATTGACGCCATCAGTAAATCCAGAAAAAAATATTGTAATATCCATGCTTTGGGTAGCGGATCGGTTGTCGGAAGTATGGATAAAAAAATGGGAGGCCTTTCCATGGGCTTAAATCCTTAACGTGTTTTTTCTTTCTTTCTTTTTTACAAAAATCAAGATGCTCTTATAGCTGGCCAGTAAAACGATGACTAAAATAAATAGCCACACGACAACAAGTAGTGATGCTCCCGCAAAAGCCTCTTCCTGAAATATACCCTGTTGCAGCACCCAGTTCATGCCTTTGAAAACAAAAAGCCTTTCCATAAAATTTGGCAACAAAAGAAAAGCAGGTATCAATATTAATTTTTCTTTATTCCCTTTAATCATCTGTATTGCTCTGAGTATCGGCGGAACGGTCAATACCAAAACTATCAGCAATGCAAATATGGCTACAACATGTCGGTTGCTGCCATCGGGATTTTGGTAAAGTCTGCGCATGGCTTCTGTGATGTCTCCGCCACCCCCAAATGCTGCTAGAATATTTACAAATGGGTTTGCGGCAAACAGTAATGTTAACCCAAAAGATTTTGTCCCAGCCGAGTGTCCTCGGCCCATGAGAGACCACGAAATCCAAACCAATATATAGGTTAACGTGGGACCCGCAAGAATAGAGAGCACTAGTATTTTACCCGAAGCCTCGCAATTATCACAAACTGTCCAGCTATCAAAAGTCTTTGTACCAAAGCAGCCACAAATCCACTCTGATGCAAGAACATGAGACCAGTCGTGAAGTTCCTGTACCAAAAAAAGCAATGACAAAAAGGCGAGGAGGTAGGTAACGGAAAAATTTATTTTCATTAAATAAATATACTCAAAAACATAATTTTAGCTCACCTGTCAGTGACAAACTTCAAAATTTATTTTTTTTAAAAAGGGGACCGATAGGTTTTATTTACAAAACTTCAAAATATAAACGAAAGATATTAATCACAATCTATATATTGATAAAGTAAAAATGGGTGCACATGTCCTGGTTTTTCCTGTTTTTTATGTTAACAAAATGATACGATTTTGTTGCACGCGTTTTGCGCCTTTAATAAATATCTGATAACATCCGATTTATCCTTGTTAGCTTAACAACCGGAACAGATATTATTTTTAAAATATTTTTTTTATCTACAGTGGTGGATAAATACAATAAATCAGCACCGATAGCAGATTAGGTGTTGTTAACTAGTTGTGCAACGCTGTTGATAAATGATAAATTCAAGATAAACAAGAGCATCCAATATTTTTTTTGCACCTATTCACATTCATAATAACAATAGTTAATTTTATAAAAAATAAATCTACTAAATACTATGGGAGATATGAACATTGCGCTTGCTACCGCAGATTTGCAAAAATTTGGTTTTTTAGATATTGAGGTAGATGCAGGGCTTGATTTATTTTCTGAGATTGAACGATTGAAAAAAAAACACCATGCGATCGTACTCGCGCATTATTATCAGGAACCAGACATCCAGGATATTGCTGATTACATTGGGGATAGTCTTGGGCTGGCCCAGCAAGCAGAAAAGACAAGCGCAGAGATCATAGTTTTTGCAGGTGTTCATTTTATGGCAGAGACTGCAAAAATTTTAAACCCTGCTAAAAAGGTGTTGCTTCCTGATTTGAAAGCTGGCTGCTCCCTTGCAGATTCGGCACCTGCGCTATTATTTAGGGCGTTCCGGGATAAACACCCTGACCATATTGTAATCTCTTACATCAATTGCTCTGCAGAAGT
>DATMMJ010000241.1:0-3414 GCA_035569795.1 Puia sp.
GGCTCTAATAAAAAACCCGCTGATTACTGGGACTCGATCCGTCCCGTTCCCTTGCAGTTGGATGAATTGGCAGATTACCATAAAAAAGACAGTTTGGAGCAAGCCCGGAAGGACCCGCATTATCTTGATTCGCTCGACCGCATCAAAAATAAACTAACGGCAACCGGGTTTTTGTTGACCGGCCAAACTTTCACTAATGAAAAAAAACGGGAGCAGGTTACCCTGCCGTCCCTGATTTCTGCATTTAGCTTTAATACGGTCGAGGGGCTTACGCTGCATTGGCGTGCCAATTATTTAAAGCGATTAGACAGCACTAGTACATTCTCACGGCGAAGTATAAGCGTAATCCCGGTCCTGCGGTATGGCTTCAGCAACCATCATTTTAATTCCTATGCAGTTGTTAATTATAATTACGGGAAAAAGTATTTATCTTCTTTAAATGTTGCAGGTGGCAAGCGCGTGTATCAATTCAATAATGCAAACCCGATTGCTCCTTTTTATAATACGTTTTCCACTTTGCTTTGGGAAAGCAACTATATGAAACTCTATGAGGCATGGTTTGGCAGGATAACCTTTACTAAAGGCATCGGAGATGGTTTGAGGATTTCAGCCGGCTTGCAATATCAGGACAGAATGCCGCTTGACAATACAACTACGTACACATGGAAAAATTGGGCTACACGATCCTACGCACTGAATTATCCAACTGAATTATTGTCCGCAAATATGGCTCCCAATGAAGCTCTGATTGCAAGCGCGGAAGTGAACTGGCAACCAGGCTCCCGCTATATCGAGTTTCCCGACCGTAAAATAATGGTCCGCTCAAAATACCCAAGGTTTGCTTTGCAATATGTCCAGGGCATTCCCACTATTTTTGGCAGCGACGTGGATTATTCAAAATGGAAATTTAGCATCAACCAGAATTTTAATTTGAAATTAGCCGGCACATTAGAATACCATCTTTCCGCAGGCGGTTTTTTTACAGCCAATAAATTATTCATACCTGATTATAACCATTTCAATGGTAACCAGATCATTATTGCATCCGATTACTCCACCAGCTTTCAATTGCTCCCTTATTACAAGTACAGTAACAAAGCACCATTTTATGCAGCTGGTCACATCGACTATCATTTTAACGGCCTGCTCACAAACAAAATCCCGTTATTGAGGAACCTAAATTGGCATCTTGTGGCAGGAGCTAATGGTTTTTATATTGACCCAACCAGCAACTACATAGAAGTATTTGTAGGGCTTGAAAATATTTTTAAAGTAATCCGTGTTGATTTTCTCTGGGGATACGAACAAGGCACGCAATCACTGATGGGTTTACGTATAGCTATACCAGGAATCTTCACGGGAGGACAAGATGATTGAAAGACCCGGAAAAAATATTGCGCATGAAAGCATCCACCGTCAATGAACTTAAACAGGAATTAGCAAACATACCCGCCCCGCAATTGCTTGAATTATGCCTGCGCCTTGCCCGGTTTAAAAAAGAGAACAAAGAATTACTCACTTACCTGCTTTTTGAATCCCATGACGAGCGATCTTATATTTCAGGCGTTAAACAAGAAATGGATGCACAATTCGCAAACATCAACCACGCTAATTTATATTTTGCGAAAAAAAGCATACGCAAAATTCTCAGAACAGCCAACAAATACATCCGCTATTCAGCTTCGAAAACTGTCGAAATCGAACTGCTCCTCCATTTTTGTTCGGCGCTGAAATGCTCCAATATTCCCTACCAGAAAAGCCCAGCGCTGGTCAATCTATATAATGCCCAGATTAAAAAAATCAATTCTGCTATCCAAACTCTTCATGAAGATTTGCAGTACGATTATGAAAAAGAATTGAAACAATTGGCTAATTAAACCCATATTAGGGCCAAATGCCAGGTTTATTAAGGCGCGGGCAATAATAAATCTAATACTATCATTAATTTGATTACATTTGTATGTGTTTTAAGCTGTGCAGGCACACAGTATCTGAACGATTCAAATTTTTCCTCTCGAACGGTAAATTTTTCTCTTCTCTACTTTTTGCTTTCTATGTTAATCACAGGTATTTTATTTTTTATTTTTTAATTATTAGATTTTATGAACATTTATGTTTCGAATTTAAGCTTCCACACAACTGAGGAAGACTTAAGCAGTATGTTTGGCCAGCATGGCCAGGTTTCTTCTGCCAAAATAATCACAGACAGGGAAACCGGAAGGTCCCGTGGTTTCGGCTTTGTTGAAATGCCATCGGAAGAAGAAGGCAAAGCAGCAATGTCAGCTTTGAATAACAAAGAAATTGAAGGCAGAGCGATTTCTGTAACTGTTGCAAGAGAAAGAGAAGAAAGAGGCGGCGGCGGAAGCAGAGGCGGCGGCGGTTCTTACGGTGGTGGCGGCGGTGGAAGAAGCAGCAACAAACGTTGGTAAGAAAAAATCTCCTCAACTTATTATAAAGAGCCTGAAACCGGGCTCTTTTTTATTAACTGTGGCTAGCAGACGCCGGGCATCCTAAAGGTGCAATCTCTTTAAGATTTGCATAAAAGAAATTCCTAACTTCCAACATGGCTTCCACATTAATCACCAATATTAAACAACTCTTCGGTACAAGATCCAAGAGTCATTTGCTTCGTGGAAAAGAATTATGCGACCTGCCTTCAATAGAAAATGCATACCTGAGAATAGAAGACGATGAGATTGCAGCGTATGGCCAAATGGCCGAACTGGAAACCACAAACTCCAAAGTCGAGGCGATTGATGTCCGTGACCAATTTATACTTCCGGCCTGGTGCGACAGCCACACCCACCTTGTCTTTGCAGGAAGCAGGGAAGATGAGTTTGTTGACAAAATTAAAGGATTGAGCTACGCAGAAATAGATGCAAAGGGTGGCGGAATTCTAAACTCAGCTACCAGATTAAATGATATTTCTGAAGATGAATTGTTCATTCAAGCTTGGAAAAGAGTAGAACAAGCGAGCAGGCTTGGCACAGGCGGTATAGAAATAAAAAGTGGTTACGGATTATCGCTAGAAAGCGAGCTAAAAATGCTCCGGGTGATAAAAAGGCTAAAAGAAAAATCCAGACTGCATATCAAATCCACCTTTCTTGGCGCGCATACATATCCTTTGCTGTACCGGGAAAATCATCAGGGATACATTGACCTTATCATCAATGACATGCTGCCGGTGATTGCGAAAGAAAAATTAGCCGATTACATTGATGTATTTTGTGAGAAAGGATTTTTCAGCACGGAAGAAACGGAAATAATTTGCAAAGCTGGACTAAGTTATGGATTGAAACCAAAGCTTCATGTGAATCAGTTGAATAGTATCGGGGGGATTGAAACTGGTATCAAACTACAAGCGGTTTCATTAGATCACCTGGAAACTATGACTATTAAGGATATTGACGCATT
>DATMMJ010000242.1:0-12021 GCA_035569795.1 Puia sp.
CTTTTTCCAGCTGCATCTTTGAGGCCATCCGATCTTGCGACCCAGCCTAATCTCGGTATGTTTGAAATAGCCACCTGCGCAACATCTTTAACCAGGACCGGAACACCGTTGGTATTTGTTACAACAATATTCTTTATTTCTTTGATGTCATTTAACAAACCAATCCCCCTTACAACATAAGCCTGGTTGTTTTCGATAATCATGTCGCCGCCGATGTTGATGTTTGTTTTCTGTACAGCAGTAAAAACATCAAGCGGAGTAATACCCAGCGAGGTAAGTTTTCCTGGATCAACCTGTATTTCGTAAGCTTTCGTTTTACCCCCGAAACTGTTGATGTCGCCTACACCAGGAACTGATTTCAGTTGACGGTCGATCACCCAATCCTGAATTGTTTTTAATTCTCTCACGTCCCGCACATCGCTTCTGAGGGAATAGCGAAAAATTTCTCCGGTTGGGCCTGTGGGTGGTTGCACCGAGGGTTGTATGCCATTGGGTAGAATGGCGTTAGGCAATAGGTTCATTACCTGTTGTCTTGCAGAAGGATCTTTCACATCATCATCAAAAATCAACTTTACAAACGATAAACCGAATATAGTAGTAGAGCGAAGAGATATTTTATTCTGAACCGGGTTCATCGCAATTTCAATAGGGATTGTCACAAACTTTTCTACTTCTTCAGCACTTCTTCCAGGCCATTGCGTAATAATGGTGATTTCTGTATTGGTTACATCAGGAAATGCCTCAATAGGCATATTCTTAAAAGTAATAATGCCAAACACAAGCAAGGCGAACGCAGCCAATAAAATAAAATACCTGTTCTTTAGCGAGAACGCTATAACCTGTTTCAAAATCTTGTTCATGTTACAATCAATAAAGCAATTATTAACTATTCAGCGCGTCGTAAATTAAAATAGCCTGCGAAGCGATTATTTTATCGCCTTCTTTCAGGCCGGCGGCAATGTATGTTTTATCGCCATTGGAGCTGATTATTTGCACAGGAGTAATGCGAACATCATCTTTGCTATTATAAACTAAAACATAGTATTGGCTGTGATCAAATATGAGTGCGTGGGATGAAATGCACATTGACTGTTTGTTTTCAGGGTTTGTTACAGTCACGCTTGCGAACATCTGTGGCTTCAGAGAATAGTCATAATTACTTAGTGCAACCCGCACCTTCATGACCTTATTGGTGGGGTCTAAGACGTTCATGATCTTGTCAACCTTGCCTTTGAACAATTTGCCAGGATAGGATAGGGTGGTAACATTCACGTTATCTCCCATTTTGATAGCGGTTATATTTGACTCATAGACATTGGCCCAAACCCAAACATTTTTAAGGTCTGAAATAGTAAAAAGATTGTTGCTGTTATCAGCTCGGATGGATGTATTGTTGTTAACCAGTTTTTCTACTACAAAACCGCTTATAGGGGCCTTGATTTCATATTCGCCCTGTGTGCCGCCCCCATTTATTTTTAATACCCTGTTAATGCGGTTTAGTTCAGACTCTGCCTGGCGGAAAGTTACTTCTGCACTCAATGAATCTGTTAAGGAAGCAAGCCCGCTTTTGTACATGTCCTTTGTCTTGTCAAGATTCTTTTTTGCCACCTGCAGATTGGTTTCTGCGTTCACCAGATCATTGCTGTAACCTGCCATTTCTGTGCTTTTTATCACGCCTAACATCTGTCCCTGTTTCACATAATCGCCAAGCGCCACTTTTATATCCTGGATATTGCCACTGATCATCGGATAAATTTTCCTCACATTGTCCTGATTGAAATCTACCTGGCCGGTAAGGGTAATAGAATTTACCAACTGACACACGGTTACCGTATCAATATCAATTGTTTTCATTAAGGAATCAGGGATAGCGTATCTCTGTTTTTCTTCAGGTTTTTTTTCTGCATTGCTGTTACATGATTCCAAGACAAGTAAACCTGCAAAAAAGAGTAAAAAAAGACTTGCATGGATCCTTTTTATCTTGAATTTATTTTGCATATTCATTTGTCTGTTTTGCATTTAAGGCAGCTTCTTAGTTAAAAAAATTTGTGCCTGTATAGAAATTGATATCTTCAAACGCACTGGCCCTATTAAATTTAATTGAATTGATTTGCAGCGCATTTTGTTTGTAGGAATCATAAAAATCCAGAAATTCCAGTATACTGATATTCCTCTTCTGATAATTCACAAGCACTTCGTGCATCAGGCGCTCAAAGTCATCAGAGAATTTCGGGTCGATACTTTTGAAAAGCTTATCCTGGGCAAAAGCTATTTCCAAAGAATTGTTCACATTTTCCTGCACTGTTGCTTCAGTGCTTTTTTCCAATGCCGCAGTATTTGCTATCTGGGCTTTCGCAGATTTGATATTGCCCTGGTTGCGATTAAAAATCGGCAGATCCATGGACAAGCCCAACCCATTATAGTTAATGGCATAGGATCCTTGTCTGTCCCATGATGCCGAAGCGGTCAGATCAGGCACTGCGAGCGCTTTCTGATAATTATAATTTAATTTGTTTATGGAAGTATTTGTCCTTGCTATCTGGAGGTCAGTCCTGTTATGGTAAGCGGAATCAAGCAGCGTGTTAATATTGAATTTATATGGATCAAGGCTATTCAATGCAGAGGAATCCAGTAATGGGTCAATGTATACTGTGGGTTTTACCTGCAGCACCAGGCGCAGCTCACTTTCTATTCCCCTGATCTGGTTCTGTAAGTCGTTGTACTCGCTTTTGAAACTATACTGTTGCGCGCGGATACGGATCACCTCTTTTTCAGCGATATATCCTTTCCCCTCCTGTTGGGCAAAAGCATCCACTATCTGTTGCAGCGCCCGGATCTCCGTATCATACACTCTTGCGGATTGCTCGAGATAGTAAATATTGAAGAAATCAGTGCGCAGCGTATACTTCAGCGTCCTCATCAAATCGAAGAATTGATATTCTGAAAGCGTGGCATTAGCCTGGGCAAGTTTAATTTGCTTATTTCTCTTGCCTGCGAGCAAAATCAGCTGCGATAGGGTTGCGGAATTTTCGCTGTTTAAGAAAAAGTTGGAATGCGGAAATTGTGAGTTGGCGTCATAAAGAGGTATAAAAGGGCCTCTGCCCAAGGACAGATTAGGATTGGGCCAGAGTCTGGCCTGAATGATCAATGCCTTTTGGGCATCAATATTATATTTCTGTGCAAGAAGCTGAAAGTTGCTATCAAGAAATATTTTTTCTGCACCACCCAATTTGACGTGTAAGGTATCCAATGGCGTTTGTGCCCTTGATGAAAAAGACCAAAAAAAAGCGGTAAGAAAAATAAATATTCCTTTTTGCATAGGTTATGCACTGCATTTTAAGCCTGCAAAGCTATTTAAGCTATGGTGATTTTAGTAACACGACACGGTTAATCAGCAGTTAAATTCAGATGGCAGGCAACCAGAGGAGATTAAACGAACTGTTGCATGTAAATCGTATTTGCAAACATACAAAATAAAGTTACCGGTTTTCACTTTTAGGCACATTAAATCGAAAACCAACCCCGTGTATCGTTTCCAGATTTATGGATGGGTCTGCTCTAAAATATTTTCTGAGTTTTGTAATGAACACGTCCATACTGCGTCCGAGAAAATAATCATCTTTCCCCCAGACATTCAAGAGCACTTCTTCTCTTTTGAGAACACGGTTGGAATGTTCGCAAAGAAATTTTAATAGGTCAGCCTCTTTTTGGGTAAGGCTAAAAACGTTCTTGCCAATTGTCAGCTTCAGGTCAGTATAAGAAAACTTTAGTTTACCGATGTTAAAAGAAACCGCGTTTTCTGAATGCATTTTCTTGCTTCTTCTTAAAAAAACTTCCATGCGCATCAAGAGCTCCTGCATACTGAAAGGCTTGGTAATGTAATCATCCGCGCCGGTTTCAAATCCCTTGATCTTGTCTTCTTCCAGAGATTTTGCAGTCAGGAAAAGAATAGGTACTAAATCAGTCTGCTGCCTTATTTTTTTTGCCACATCAAAACCATTTTTGTTAGGCATCATCACATCCAGGAGGCAAATGCTGAATTCATTTTTGTCGAACTTGTCTATGGCAGTTTGGCCGTCAGGACAAAGCACCACATCGTAACCTGCATCCGTGAGATTGTCTTTAATTACATAGCCAAGAGAAAGATCATCTTCTGCGAGAAGCACTTTTGCTTTTGGATTTTGCATATAGAAATATTAGTTGAGAGGTATGAATATTCTGAATTCTGTGCCTATCCCAGGAAGGCTGTTTACTTTGATTTTTCCATTGTGCGCGTCCACGATGCGTTTCACAAAATTGAGCCCAAGTCCAAAACCCTTTACATTGTGCACATCGCCGGTAGGAACGCGATAGAATTTTTTGAAAATATTCTTGAAATACTTTTTTTCAATTCCAATGCCATTGTCCTTAACAGAAATATAAAAATCATTTTCAGATTTGCCAGTTTCTATCACGATATGGGGATCGCTGGAATATTTCAATGCATTCTCCAGAAGGTTCACCACAGCAAGCTCCAGGTGTGCATTGTCTGCATTTATCGTTATTCCCTTGTCTTCCATTTTCACATCCAATTTGGCATGCCTCTCGTCAATCAACGGCTGTACTTTGTTAATGGCCTGCTCAATTAATTGCTGTGCTTCTATATTCTCTTTCTCGATCGGCACTTTATTATTTTCCGTGGATGCGATCCTTAATAGCCTGGAAACCTGGTTCTGCAGGTGCTCTGTTTGGTTTTTTATGATGGCGGTATATCTTTCCAACCTGTAGGGCTGTTGCAAAATGGTGTCTTGCGCAAGTACATCGGCTGCAATCTTCATTACTGCAAGGGGAGTTTTGAATTCATGCGTAAAATTATTCACAAAATCTTTTTGTACCTCTGCAAGGAATTTTTGCCTGTAAAAATAAAAAAGGCTGACTGCAAGGCCGATTAGTGACAGGAAAAGCGCAGCACTACTCATGATCCAGAAGCCCATTTGACCGAGTACGTACAAGCTTCTGTGGGGGAAGTACAAAAGTATATGGTCAAAATTTTTTGTAAACACGGTCAGGTCGCTTACATTTTGAATCGGATAGCGCGAGGCTGGCCCGGGGATATATTCTTCATATATATATCTACTTGACTCACTGCTAAATGCGCCAAGTTTGCAATCTGTAAGCACGTCAAAATCTTCAAACTCTTGCCGGAGGTAAAAGGTAAGAGAATCTTTGTCCGGGATAGTATCTGCCTTAAACAAGAAATAATCCGGATCGGGGTTGTCAATCAGATCATGCAGGTTCATTGCGGGGTTATCATTCATTTCAAGGTCTTCAAAAACACCGCGTATGCTCTTTACCACATTTGTATTAAACTGGTGTTGCTCCAGCGAGTATACTTTTTTGAGCCAGAATAATTGAAAGATGACAATAGCCGAAATCAATAAGGTGGTGGAAAGCACAATCCACTTCAGAGTTGATGAACGCATGAATATCCTGTTACGCAAAATTGGTACCCTTTACTGATTAGTGGATTAATAAAATGGTTAAGTGATGGTTAAGATAAGCCGAATTTTTATTTCGCCATCTACCATTCACGGATATTATGCTTACCTATCAAAAAGCACACTGGGTCAATGAGAAACAAATTTTTGATATGGCTTGGTATTTAAATAACTTCACTGGGTAAACAAATTATTTAACAAAAATTGTTTCCCTATTATGAAAAAAATCATTGCAATTGCCATCTTCGTTCTCGCTTTTACTGGAATCTCCTTTGCACAGACGACGCCAGTAAAAAAGACGACTACAGCAAAAACTGCTAAAACAGTTGCTCCTCCTGGGCCAACCAAGAAGGACGGCACTGCGGACATGCGATACAAAGCCAATAAAGAGGCTGCAAAGGCAAAGCCGCAGCACTTGAAAAAAGATGGTACAGTAGACAAGAGATTCAAAGAAAACAAGGCTAAGAAAACCAGTTAGCGCAAGGGATTTTACAAACTGAATAGACTAATCTTAAAAATGGTATTCTGCCCTAGCAGCTGATTACACTCTAATCTGAATTTTCTGTAAACGGAACTATTATGAAAAGCTTTTTTTTATTCGCAATCATTTTATTTGCGATGGTTGGTATTTCAATGGCGCAGACCCATCCGCATAAGCACTACCGCGGGCATCATAGAATGCACCACCATCACCCACGGCATCACGGCGCCTAAATCTTTTTAGTACCACAAAAAAGCCTGTGTAACTCCACAGGTTTTTTTTATGGGGTTAAACCCAGTTGGATATTCACCCCTTTTCGGGGTGGTTGGATGCTAGCGACAAAATAATTGATTTTACGACTTATGATTTGTGAGTGGCAGGAGCACCCTTTTTTGCCTGGAGCACCATTTTGGGTTGCAGGCATTGGATATTTTGGCCAAATATTACAGAGATAGAAACAAAACACCTGCGCTTGTTGGCGCAGGCGTTGCAAATATAATAATCTAACCCTTTTTATTTTGCTATTGCCGGCTTTATCCTGTTCTTCTCCGTTTCCGCGTCTGCCGCTCCGAGTGGGCGGCTTTTAGCAAGATCAACAAGGATAGGTGCTGCCACAAAAATAGAAGAATAGGTTCCCGTAATAACTCCAATCAACATCGCAAAGGCAAATCCTTTGGTCACTTCTCCGCCAACTAAAAACAAGATCAACAGTGTTAGAAACACTGTTAACGATGTCATGATCGTGCGGCTCAGCGTATCGTTGATCGCTCGGTTAATGATCTCCGATTTAGTAGCCCCTTTCATGATGCGGCTATCTTCGCGTATTCTGTCGAAAACAATGACTGTATCGTTCATGGAGAAACCAATGACGGTTAATATCGCTGCTATGAAATGCTGGTCGATCTCCATCGGGAACGGAACTATATCTTTTAAGAAAGAAAATACTGCCAGCATTACGAAAACATCATGAAATAATGAAACGATCGTTCCCAAAGAATATCTCCAATCTCTGAACCTGATAAAGATATAAATGAAAATGATTATGATCGCGAAAATGATGGCTTTATAAGCACCCAGTTTTATGTCATCCGAAATAGTAGGCAACACTTTTTTAGATGCATGAATAAATTTATTGGGGAATAAGAAATCCTGGAGTGTCGTGCTTGCAGGCAAAAAACTTTTTAAGCCATCGAATAGCTTGTCTGCAACAACAGAATCAGTTGCCGACCCCTCGCGATTTATAAGATAGTCTGTAGTTATTTCCAACTGGTCGTTGCCGGCATAAGTCTTTACCAGTGGCGAGCTTCCAAATGTTTTGCTTAGGCTTTGACGCACTGGCTCTGCGTCGATTGGTTTATTAAATTTCACTACGTAGCTACGTCCTCCCCTGAACTCAACCCCTTCTCTGAATCCATGAAAAAATGAGCCGATACCGAGTATCAACACCACCACTGAAATGCCATAAGCAATCTTTCTATATTCAATAAATTTGAAAGTGGCATGTTTAAAAATCCGGCGGGAAATCGGAGTGAAATATTTAAAGTGCCGGTTTTTATTGGTATAAAAGTCTGTTATCAACCTTGAAACGAGGATACCGCAGAACAAAGACAGCAATATGCCGAGTATTTGCGTAGTTGCAAATCCAAGAACGGGACCAAGACCGAAATAGAATAAGATGAGGGCGGTGAGTAGTGTGGTCACATGCGCATCGAGTACGGGGGCCATGGACCGTTTATACCCGTCACTCACAGACTGCTGATAGCTCTTGCCTCTGGTAAGCTCTTCTTTTATGCGTTCAAAAATAATTACGTTGGTATCCACAGCCATACCTATGGTTAGCACTAAACCAGCAATTCCAGGCGCAGTTAAGGTTGCATGCAAAGCGCTCAGCACCCCAACGGTAAAAAGAAGGTTTAGTATTAAAGAGACATTGGCAACCCACCCTGCTGTATTATAATAAACAAGCATTAAGGTAAATATCACAAGAAATGCAATTAGGAAGGCCATAGCCCCGCCATTGATTGCCTGTTTGCCAAGTGTGGGTCCTACAACCTGTTCTTCCACAATTTTTGCTGGCGCAGAAAGCTTGCCCGAATTTAAGATGTTGGCAAGATCTTGTCCTTCTTCCACGCTTTGCTGCGTGTTCCTGCCTCGGCCCATTGTTATTTGCGAATTGCCCCCGGTAATGGGCCCGTTGACATATGGGGCCGAATACACAATATCATCAAGGACAATTGCAATGGGTTTACCCACATTATCGGTTGTCATTTTAGCCCATATATCTGCACCTCTTTTATCCATACTCATTTCAACAACCACGTCACTTGTCACCGGGTCGTAATCCTGCCTCGCATTGTTCTTAATGGATTCTCCTTCAATCTTTGCTTTTTCTGAGCCGGGCACGGTTTTAACAGCATACAGCTTGAGGTAATTAACCGCCTTGCCATTTTCGTCTATCTCCTGCTTGCCCCATAAAAATCTGATGTTGGAAGGGAAGCTATTTATCACTACCGGGTTACTCAGATATTCATCAACATGGGAAGTATCCTTTATGCCAACGAGCGCAACATAATCAGGCAAATGCGTTTTGTCTTGGGCGCTTTGTACCTGGCGCATGACTTCATAGAAAATCCGGATGATGGGACTTGCATTTTTTGAGTTCTTCAGTGAATCTGCATTTTTTGTAGTATCGCTCGCGCTTGTGCCATTCAGATAATTCTCCATCGCCTTATCAGCAGCCTGAACGGACGCAGATAAGTCTACAATATTATATACTTCCCAGAACTGCAAGTTGGCGGTCGATTGAAGGTACTTCCTAACTCTGTCGGGGTCTATATTTGCACCTGCAAGCTCAACAGTAATAATGCCTTTGTTCTCATCCAGGTTGATGCTTGGCTGTGCGACACCAAATTTATCAATGCGCTTTGTAAGCACCTGATAGGTTTGTTTCATAGCTGCGGAAGCCTGTCCGTGTATATAAGAGATGACTGTGTTATCTGAAGCATCAAATTTTATAACATTTCGACTACTATTGGCAAACATTGGTGCAAGTTTCCCATTGGGGTTTGCTTGTTTATAGGATTGGGCAAACAGATCAATAAAATTGGCGTCAGTTGTCAATTTCTTTTGTTGCGCTGATTGGATGGCTGCTAGTAGAGCGGGATCACGCGGATTATTTGCGAGGCCTTTGATTAAACCATCCAGGGCAATATCAAGGGTAACATTGATGCCGCCCTGAAGGTCAAGACCCAAAAGCAATTCATTTTCTTTTGATTTCTGATAGGTGGTGTTCCACCAGGTGATTTTAGTATCCTTGGTACTGTCAAGCAAGTGTTTTAGTCTTTCCTTGTACACATTATCCAAGGTATCCTGGTATAAGGCCTGAGCTTCCTTGTCGGCTGGATATTTCTTTTGTGCTGAAGGATACAAGTTATTTGTGTACCGTCTCGCCTTATCCTGCATTGCAGATTCATGCTTGTTCACAAACCACGTGAAAGAAAGCTGGTAAAGAGATATAACAATCAATAGCGCAGCAAACATGGTAACCAATGCTCTCATCTGTGTTGATTTTTTTTTAAAGAGCGGCAAAGATAGGTTTTAGAATTGACAATTTTAAACCTAAAAAACCAAATATTTACTCTCTAAACAATTGCATAGATGGGTTTGGCTTGGGGTATTGCTTATATTTGATTCAACTCATTTACTATGCATCAAAAGCTTGTGCATCCTTACCTCGTTTTTATCCTTTTTATGCTGATCGCACTTCCCAAGCAGCTTTTAGCACAAAAACAAAAAAGTGATTTTTTCTTAGAAACATTAATGAAAAAATATCCGCAAAATTTTGCCAATATCCTTGAGTACAGGGACTCCCTCCGGGTGCAGATTATCTATACTCAGATAAACCGCGATGCCCATAATAGGCCTTCTTTTAAAAATTACTATTTCAATTTAAATGACAACACTTATTTCTATCCGGCTTCCACAGTTAAAATGCCCGTATCATTGCTTGCATTACAAAAGCTCCACGAATTGGACATTCCCGCACTTGACTTAAACAGCACGATGATTACCGAAAGCGCTTACAGCGGGGAGACTTCGGTTCTGAACGACCCGACGACGCCTGACGGCCGCCCCACAATTGCGCAATATATAAAAAAAATCTTCCTTGTGAGCGATAATGATGCGTTCAACAGGCTGTATGAATTTTTGGGCCCGGATTATATCAATGGACGACTTGTAAAAATGGGTTATGAGGATGCTGAAATAATTCATCGGTTGCAAATTCCCCTCACTCCCGATGAAAACTTGCACTGCAACCCGATCAATTTTTTTGATTCGAACGGAAAATTGATATATACTCAAGCAATGCAATCCTGTCAGCGAAAACTTTCCCAAAGAAGTGATTTTATTGGCAATGCTTATATTCAAAATAATGCACTCATCAAGGGGCCGATGGATTTTTCCCGTAAAAACAGGCTTAAGTTGATGGACCTGCACAACATATTAATCAGCATCATTTTCCCGGACGCTGTACCTAAAAGCAAGCGGTTCATTTTAGATGACAACGATTATAAATTTCTTTACAAGTATATGTCGCAATATCCAGGCGAAACAAAGTATCCATCATACGATACACTCGCCAACCGGGATGCGTATTGCAAATTTTTATATTGGGGGGCCGATACAGGAAGACTTCCTAAAGACTTGCGCATTTTTAATAAAGTGGGCGACGCCTATGGATTCCTTACTGACGTTAGTTATTTTGTTGACTTTAATAAAAAAACGGAGTTCTTCCTGAGTGCAACGATTTACTGCAATAAAGATGGGGTATTAAATGATGACAAGTATGATTATGAGGATGTCGGTTACCCATTCATGAAGCAACTCGGGAGAACGATTTATGCCTACGAAGCGAGTCGAGACAAACAATTTCTTCCAGATCTTTCCTCCTTTCAGGTGAAGCATGACAACTGAGTTTTTTATTCCACAGTTATGTTAAGGCGATGTTATCAAATGCAGGCTGGTTGCTAATTTGCAGAGAATTCTCTACAATATTTCTCGTGCAGATATGAATGTCAATTGGTTTTTTATTCACATTTTACTTTTATTTTTATTTTAGCCTCAGGATATAAGCTCCTGATATTCATTTATTTCCTAAGGTTGCAAGAAACCCATTTAAAATCGTTAACAAATTTTATGGCATTCGAGGCATTTTAATTGATTTCCCTATCCCAAAACAATTTATCATCCAATTAAAAAATGTGTTTATGAAACCACGAACATTCAATTCTGGAAAAGCTATTTTTGTGCTTTTATTTTTTTTCAGCCTAATTATTTTCATCGCTTCCTGCACTAAAAGCAGCTCATCGCCAACACCCACATCGGGAAGCGCATTCGTGTCTGTAACTAATGCTTCCCCCACATTAACAGCTTATGCTGTTTATTCTGACGCGACAAATATTTACACTGCAGGAACGTTGGGGTATGGTTCTACAACTGGCGTGGTTGGTGGGAATCCCTATGCAACCGTTGCTGCCGGTATCCATTCCATAAAGCTGGTATCTGGAGGTAACAACATTGTAATTGACAGCAATGCGACTTTTACTGCCGGCGGCCACTATTCTTTCTTTGTCTATGACACAGGCCAGGTTAAAACTTTAGCGCTGACAGATAATTTGACAGCACCTGCCAGTGGAATGGCAAAAATAAGGTTCTTGAATTTTGCACCTAATTCTCAATCATTAAATGTATGGGTTGTGAATACTGACACAACAACCAAAGACAGTACTTCATTTAGTAATATCGGATATATTGGGTCAACCGTAATTAATGTAGATTCATTATCCGCGTTCAAAACCATACCTGCAGGAACACATATGGTGCTATTTAATTCAAATGCAGAATTAAATTTATTTCAGAACAAATCGGTAACCTTTGCTAGCGGCAAAATTTACACGCTATATGCAAAAGGTTATGTGAATGGACTAAACGCTACTGATAGTTTAGGACTGGGCGTGATTCAAAATTATTGATAGATAAATGCACTCATAAATTACCGCCGGC
>DATMMJ010000243.1:0-10348 GCA_035569795.1 Puia sp.
TGACAGCTTTGCCTGTTCCTGATCCTGATCAAGGGAGGCCAAGATGTCATCTAAAGAGATGTCCCCAGCAGCTTGCGGCAGCTGGGTTTCTAATGTGGTCTTTAAAGCGTTGATCATGGCCGCATCGGTTTGCCCAGGGAATTTTATATTGGGTATTTTAACGGATTGAATATTTATCCTTCGGTTATCCCTGTCCGTTTCCACCGTTGCGACTGCCCAGAATGTGCCGAAGGTTGGATCAGACTTCCCATTTTCCAAAACAGAAATAGCAGCGCGCGCTTTCAGTATATTGCCTTTGAAAGATTCGGGCTGAGGTTGATAGATTTTTATGACAGAGCCATCGGAAGCCGTAATTGTCTTTGGCCATTCATCCTGCGCAGCTTTTGACGAGTGGAAAGCAAACAACGCGCCGCACATAAGTATAATAATTCGTGTGAAGATTTTCATATAAGAACGTTTAGTGTTTTTGATTAGATCTGACGAGCATGCTGCAACATGTAAAGTTATGAAAACAGTATGCCGCATCGGTGTTAAAGACTTCATTTTTTAGCCAATGTTTATAAACGAAATGTTAATTGAAACTCCAAAAAGTGGAGCTTATGCTGTGAAAGGAGGATATGCTGATTTTATCTGATGTATTTCCAGTTCCTGATTTTCCCTTCCGCCATCCACTCAACCGCCTGATCCAATCGTTTATTCCGGGTTTCTAGTGTTTTTGCCCCCTCTATCCATTCCAGATAATCCTTTTTATTAGTGTAGCTAAAATTTTCAAACGTAGATAAGGCCGTTTTATTTTTCTTTAGTCGGTCAATAACATATTTAGGAACTGTCAATTCCTTTTTTTCCACCGGTTTTGCTTTTTTAGGTTTCACGCCGTCATCATTTAATTTCATCGCCTCCCGGATATAGCGGGTTATGGTTTGATCTGATGGCAAATCATTTAAGGAAGTGAGGCGGCCAAAACTACCCATCGCCCCGCTGCGGTTATCAAGCAGTTTTTTTGCATCTTTCATCAATGCGGTTTTCCAAAAACCAAATGCACAATGTTGTTTAAAGGAGGCCATGCTGCACATCATGCCTTTATAATCAAAATGCGGGAAGGACCATTTCATCGTTTCCTTTACTTCAGGGCACGCTTTGTGCACCAGGGAGCGAAGATGATCGAGTATGGGTCGAGCAAAATCTGCAGATTTTGCAATATAGGCATCAAGGCGCGGGTCTATAGTTGCCATAAAGCATTTTTATTGCTAAGAAAATATACATATCAATGTGCTTCCAACCAGTTTGCACCCCCTCCAATCTCCGCTTCCACCGGTACTCCATTGGGTAGTGGCAACGCGCTTCGCATGCAATCCACAATGATGGGTTTGATAATATCTGCTTCCTCCCGGTAGGCATCAAAAACCAGTTCGTCATGCACCTGCATGATCATTTTTGATTTGAAGTTCTCTTGGATGAACCTCGTGTGGATTTTTATCATCGCGAGTTTGATCATGTCTGCGGCCGTGCCTTGAATGGGGGAATTGATCGCGTTGCGCTCCGCAAAACCGCGCACGGTAAAGTTTGCACTGTTGATGTCTTTCAGCCAGCGCTTGCGCCCCATCAGCGTTTGCACATAGCCGTGCTCACGCGCAAAATTGATGGTATCGTCCATATATTTTTGAATATTGGCAAATTGCTTTTTATAGTTGTCAATAATCTCCTTCGCCTCCGTTCTGCTAATCCCCAGATTGTCGGCAAGGCCAAATGCCCCCTGACCGTAGATAATCCCGAAGTTTACGCTCTTTGCCTTATATCGCATTTCCTTTGTGACGCTCTGCTCCTCTACGGTGTATACTTTCGCTGCGGTCGCCGTATGTATATCCTTCCCATTCTTAAAAGCATCGCACATAGCAGGATCGCCGCTGATTGCAGCAACAATGCGCAGCTCGATTTGAGAATAATCGGCTGATAATAAAATATGTTTTTCATCTCTGGGGATAAATGCCTTTCGTATTTCTCTTCCACGCTCCGTGCGCACCGGAATATTTTGCAAATTGGGGTTGTTGCTTGACAGACGGCCAGTAACCGCTACGGCCTGAGCATAAGAGGTATGCACCCTACCTGTTTTACGGTTGATAATTAAGGGCAGCGCATCGACATAAGTCGATTTTAGTTTGGTGAGCTCCCGGTAGGCAAGAATATCATCCACAATTTTATTTTGATGGGCAAGCTTGAGCAACACATCTTCCCCTGTTGCATATTGGCCTGTTTTTGTTTTTTTTGCTTTGGGATCGAGCCCAAGCTTTTCAAATAATACCTCACCCAATTGTTTTGGTGAGGAAAGATTAAACCTTACGCCAGCCTGCAGATACACGCTCTGTTCCGCTTTTTTTGCATCTGCTTCTAATTGCTTTGAATAATCATTTAAAAAAGCCGTGTCTACTTTTACGCCTTCGAACTCCATGTCAGTAAGCACCCGAACCAAAGGGTTTTCCACTTCCCCAAAAACTTTTCCCACTTGTTTTACTTCGAGCAAAGGAGCAAAAACTTTTTTCAGCTGGAGGGTGATATCCGCATCTTCGCTTGCGTATTCTTTTATTTTTTCCAGTTCCACATCCCGCATATTGCCCTGGTTCTTGCCTTTCTTTCCAATCAATTCATCTATATGCACGGGCTCGTAGCCAAGATACTGTACGCTCAAGGCATCCATACTGCGCTTGCCTTCGGGCTCAATTACATAATGGGCTAGCATCGTATCAAATAAATTCCCTTTTAGTTCAATCCCATACCATTTGAGCACTAACAGGTCATACTTTATATTCTGACCAACCCATGTGATAGCAGCAGATTGGAAGAGTTGGGTAAATTGAGCAAGAATCTTTTTGGTTTCATTTTGGTCAGCAGGACATGGAATATAATATGCCTCAGCACTTTGATAGGAAAAACTTAATCCCACCAGTTCCACATCATTTGCGTCTATGCCTGTTGTTTCGGTATCAAAACAAATTTCTTTTTGAGCAGATAATTTTTCAACCAATTCTTTTATAGCTGCCTCGCCTTGGATTGCAAAATATTTATGGGGCGTGTTATTGATATTTTTATCCCCGCTTAAAATATCCTGTGATTCAGAATCTTCGCTGCTTTCCGGGGTTTCAATTTCCTTTTCCGGTGCAACTTGTTTTTTGTTTTTTGTTTCTTGCATCACCACTTCATCGCCGAACAAATCTGTCTGAACACCTTGTGGAGCAGTATTAAAGGCATTAAAATCGTCTCCCAGGATCCGTTTACCCACTGTCTTAAATTCAAGCTCCACAAAAATTTCCTTAAGAGCATCCCTGTCCCATTCTTTTAACTTAAAATCGGCTTCATGAAATTGCAAAGGAACATTCATGATAATTGTCGCGAGTTTTTTACTCATTAAGGCAAGTTCTTTTCCCGCTTTTACTTTTTCACCCAGCGCGCCTTTAATCTTTGCTGCATTGTCAAGGACATTTTCCAGGGTGCCATATTCTGAGAGTAATTTTGCCGCCGTCTTTTCGCCAATGCCAGGGATGCCGGGAATATTATCCACCGCATCGCCCATCAGACCAAGTATATCAATCACTTGAGAGACATCTTTGATATTCCATTTTTCGCAGACTTCTTTTGGACCCAGGATTTCTATAGCACCACCCTGATAGGGGGGTCTATAAATTTTTATTTTTTCAGAAACCAGTTGTCCATAATCCTTGTCGGGCGTTACCATAAACACTTCGTAACCTGCCTCTGCAGCTTGTTTACTCAGAGAGCCAATGACATCATCGGCTTCAAATCCATCAAGCTCCATGATGGGGATGTTAAAACCTTTAATCATTCTTTTTATATCGGGTATTGCGCTTATCAGATCTTCCGGAGCCTCTTGGCGGTTGGATTTATAATCGGCAAAATCTATATGGCGTTCTGTGGGTGCTTGCGTATCAAAACAAACAGCCATGTGCGAAGGCTTTTGATTGTTGATCAGGTCGATCAAAGTATTGATGAAACCGAACTGTGCATTCGTGTTGCGACCCTTTGAAGTGATGCGCGGGTTGCGGATCAGCGCATAGTAGGCACGAAAGATCAGCGCCATCGCATCCAGGAGGAATAATTTTTTTTCCATAGCTTTTAATTGGTTGAAGAAACGATCATCAACCGAAGCTACTAAGTTAAGTAATTCCTTTTCTGTCAGGCAACAAAAAATCATCCTCGCACCCGCGCGGGATGATGCAGAAATCAGTATTTTTTTTGCTGAAATATATCAGCCATTAATTTTTCTTGATTCTTAAAGTTTTGGCATTTTCAATGGCCACCGGCTGCTTAACTTGATTTGAAGCTGCCTGAACATAGGTAACCGTATTTTTTGCGTCTACATTTTCGCCATCATCCGTGTGGATGAAATTAAGATAAATAGCAAATGCAAGTAAGGAGAATGCAAAGATATTGAATAGCTTCCGGTACGGGCTTTCCATAATGTTGGATTTTAGAATTAAAATTATTGTACGCGTATTAAACGGGAGCTTTTTACTTATATTGTTTTTTAGGGAATATTATTTCAGCCCAGAGAGAGATTATTTCATCGCTTCTAAATCTTTTTGCAAACGGAACATTTCATCTCGCAAGCGGGCTGCCTCCATGAAATCCAGATCCCGCGCGGCTTTCTCCATATCCTTTTTGATTTTTGAAATGGCTTTTTCCATCTGTGGGATGGTCTTGTATTGCTCCTGTTCGTCGTCGGCGACACTAACCAACTCTCCGTCTGGCTGAATTGCGTAAGGATTTTTTGAATCAAAACCTTTAATATCCAGCACAGAAGTCTGCGCGAACACCTGCTGCTTGGATTTTTTTACAGTAGTTGGCGTAATATGATGCTCGATGTTGTAAGTAACTTGTTTATCGCGCCGGCGGTTGGTTTCATCAATAGTCCGCTGCATGCTTTCAGTCATTTTATCAGCATAAAAAATGACTAGTCCATCCACATTTCTTGCTGCCCGGCCTGCAGTCTGCGTCAGGGATTTTTCATTTCTTAAAAAACCTTCTTTATCGGCATCCAAAATCGCAACGAGGGAAACTTCAGGCAAATCCAGCCCCTCACGCAACAGGTTGACGCCCACCAGCACATCAATTTCTCCGAGGCGCAATTGTCTAAGTATTTCTATGCGTTCCAAAGTATCTACCTCGCTGTGAATATATTTTGACTTGATATTGATACGGTGCAGATACTTATCCATTTCTTCAGCCATGCGTTTGGTGAGTGTGGTAACAAGCACTCTATCGCCTTTTGTCACGCGCTTGTCGATTTCATCTAACAAATCATCTATCTGGTTTATGCTTGGGCGAATTTCAATTGGCGGCTCCAGTAAACCCGTTGGGCGAACGACCTGTTCGACCACTATGCCTCCTGCTTTTTCCAATTCATAATCGCCTGGTGTGGCGGAAACAAAAATCGTTTGATTGGTGAGGGATTCAAATTCATGGAAATTTAAGGGCCGGTTATCCAGCGCAGAAGCCAGTCGGAAACCATAATCGACCAAGACTAGTTTCCTGCTTCTGTCGCCTCCATACATTCCGCTTACCTGCGGGATAGTTTGATGGCTTTCGTCAATCACGCACAAAAAATCTTTCGGGAAATAATCCAGTAAGCAGAAAGGGCGCGTGCCCGGCTGTCGCCTGTCAAAAAAACGAGAGTAGTTTTCGATTCCATTGCAATACCCCAGCTCGCGGATCATTTCAAGGTCATAGTTTACTCGTTCGCTCAGGCGCTGTGCTTCTATGTATTTACCCACGCTTTTAAAATAATTTACCTGCCCTGCAACTTCATCCTGTATTTCATAGATAATTTGCTCCAGCATATTTTTTGGAGCCAGGTATAGGTTGGCTGGAAAAATGGCCGCATTTTCCATTTTGCCGATGCGCTTGCCCGTATCCACATCAAAGCTTTCTATCTGCTCGATATCATCTCCAAGAAAACTGATGCGGTAGCCATAGTCGACATAAGGAAGGTTGATGTCAATTGTATCTCCTTTCACGCGGAAAGTGCCTCTTGTAAAATCTCCCTGGCTACGGTTATACAATGAATTAACCAGAGAATGCAAAAAACCCTGACGCGAAATGGTTTGTCCCTGCTCGATGCGTATGATGCCATTTTCGTAGTCAGTCGGGTTACCCATACCATAAATGCAGCTTACGGATGCAACAACAATAATATCCCTTCTGCCAGTCAGCAGTTGTGCAGTGGCTTGGAGGCGCAGCTTATCTAATTCTTCATTGATGGATAGATCTTTTTCAATATAGGTGTTGCTCACGGGCATATAGGCTTCAGGCTGATAATAATCGTAATAAGAAACAAAATAGCCCACTGCATTGTCAGGGAAAAATTGTTTGAACTCGCCATATAATTGCGCCACTAATGTTTTATTGTGGGTAAGTACCAAGGTTGGCCTTTGCACATTCTGGATGACATTGGCGATCGTAAAAGTTTTTCCAGAACCAGTCACGCCAAGCAATGTCTGATATTGCTCCCCATCCAAAACTCCTTCAGTCAATTGGCTGATGGCCTGAGGCTGATCGCCCGCAGGAGCATATGAAGAATGGATCTGAAACGCCATAATACAATTTGAGGAAGCAAAATTAATTCAATCCCAGAGAATTTTTTTTCCGCCACTTTATTTCATTGCGAATACTAAGTGCAATGGTAAAACTATTGCATGCTTTTTGTGATTGCATCCAGCCAGTCAGAAAAACTTTTCAGCACCGTTGCATCAATCTCAATCTGCTCTTGCGCTTCTTTCCAGTTGCGCTGTTCGATCGCTTCGCGGATACCGGGTAAAGTTTTCACGCCGTAGCCTGTATAAAAACCTGGCGCATAAATGGCATGCCGGTACCAGCCTCTGCGCGGGAGACCTTTATCAGACAATAATTTTTGCTCTGCTTTATATAAGGATTTGTTTACCTCGTCTTGCCTGGCAGCATCCAATTTTGATTTTGCAATCGCCTCAGAGAGATGATTAGTTGTTTTTTCAAGCCCTGCCAATGCATTTTGCAGGCTCGAAAAATTGAGATAAGGAACTTCCTCTTTACTAAAAGGAGGGAGCAACTTTTCTGCCGTATCCAGGACGTTGCTATAATATTTTTCTTTGATGAGCTGATTTTCCACGATTGTCGTTTCGCGTAACTGATCTGTCATGGAAATCAAATCTGCAGCATAACCACTCAGCGTTTTATAGAAAGATTTGAAATCGAAAGGCAATGCATCTGCATCTGCCAGTCTTAGTGCAGTGCGGCCAGCGGTTTTAGCAAGCGTTACACCGTAAATAAAACTTGGATCTTTGAAGCGCCTGTAGTCATCATAAGAATCATAAATGGAATGGTATTCGCCTCCGGGATCTTCGCCCGAGAATCCGAGGTTGATAGCGGGAATCCCAAGATGCTGTATAAAGGGAGAAAAATCCGATCCCGAGCCAAGCGCACCGATGCTGATCGTTTTTTTCATCAACAATTCTTTTTTGCTCTTGCCGTTTTTGGGTGCATTGGTAATATCAAAGGCCCTTCTTCGCTCAAGTATGCTGATACCTGTTTCGGGGTCTATAACATCTTTTGCGACTTCGTTTAAGAATGGCTCCAATGCGTGGGATCCTTCCGCCCCCAAATATCCTCGACCGTTGCCATCAGAATTTATATAGGCCACAGCCTTTTGTTGTAGTTCGTCCCCGTGCTGCTCTACCCATTCTGTGGAACCCAGTAGTGCTGGTTCTTCTCCATCCCAGGCGCAATAAACAAGTGTGCGCTTTGGTTTCCATCCGGTTTTTACGAGCTCGCTGACAGCTCGGGCTTCTTCAAGCATGGCAGCCTGACCGCTTAGCGGATCACCAGCGCCGTTAACCCATGCATCGTGGTGGTTGCCTCGGATAACCCACTCATCGGGCCTTTCACTTCCCCGGAGTGTTGCTATGATATCATTGATTGGTTTGGTGTCCCAATTAAAACTAAGCTTCAGATGCACGATTGATTTGCCGGGTCCGATATGATAAGTGAATGGCAATGCACCACGCCAATCTTCCGGTGCTACGGGCCCTTCCAGCGAACCCAATAACGGCGCTGCATCGTGATAGCTGATCGGGAGCACTGGTATCTTTAATAAATTGGCAGCATCTTTCCTATCTATGCGCTTGGCATCTTTGGTAGATCCGTAACCAGGGGTCAGCGGATCACCCGGATAAACAGGCATATCCATTACCGAGCCTCTTTGCACGCCGTATTCATTTTTAAAAGCACCTTTTGGATATGTGTCGCCACGGTAATAGCCATCATCTTTAGGGTCAGAATAAATAATGCAGCCAATCGCTCCGTGCTCCTGGGCTACCTTGGGTTTGATGCCGCGCCAGGAACGGCCATATTTTGCAATCACTATCTTTCCTTTCACATCAATGCCTAAACGCTGTAAATATTCATAATCTTCCGGCAAGCCATAATTGACAAAAACCAGGTCGCCGGTCACATCGCCATCTGGTGAAAAGCAGTTGTAAGGAGCAAGCTGCTCATCTGTTTGACCCGAAGTGGCATCTTCTACAAGAACCTTTTCCATCAGCGTGGCTTTGAATTTTACAGGTCCTGTCATTTCCAGCAGCCTTAATTTGGGCGTGGGAAAAAGCACGTAAAATGTTTCCATTTGTACATCGTAGCCCCAGCCTTTAAATTTATTGTAGATGTAATCTGCAACCGCTTTTCCACCCGGAGAGCCTACATGGTGCGGGCGTGCGGACATTTCTTTTATGCCCAAGCCCACATTTTCAGATTTCAGATAGCTGTCAAATTTTTCTTCTATTGCGAATTGTTGCTTGGCGTTGTTTTCGCTAAAACCTAAAAGCGTTTTTGTTTGTGCCTTGATTGCTACAGTGCAAAAAACAACCATAATTGCGATTGCAAATTTTCTCATGTTGAATATTTTATTTTCGGGATTGAAATCTATGGACATAGAAGACCCTCAAATTACAAACAAACAGCTTTAAAAGATTTTTTTGCACTAAAGAATTATCCAGTTAAATCAGCCGCGGGACTTGACTCACCAATAGTCATCCAGTACCTGACTATATTTCAGGATGGATTTTTCATGAATTTCTTCCAAAAGAAAACCGTTTTTCAAGCATCCTCCCCGAAGCCGGGTTATTGGAGAAAATACCGTCTGCTAGCGTATTCTCTGCTGAGATCGCAAAATTAGTAGGAAGCTCCTTATCTATAGTGGAGGATACCCACTGCTCAGCGTACTGAGCTGTGTAGGGAAACCGGAATTCATCTTTTTAGTGTTTTTGCTTATACCCCCATGACTGGCTGCCCTCAGCAGAGCCTCAGCCCCCGGCTTTTTCCCACGCACCGATGGCAATATTCATTTCTTGTTACGATTTACATACAGATCATAGTCGGGAACCATCACTTCATAGTCATGATACATCAACGGAGAAGTTAGCAAAAAATCTGCCGTTGCCCGGTCGCAAGCGAAAGGGATATTCCAAACAACACCTAAGCGCAACAATGCTTTAATGTCCGGGTCATGTGGCTGTGCTTCCATGGGGTCCCAGAAGAATATGAGTACGTCAATCTTGCCCTCTGCGATGCGGGCACCAATCTGCTGGTCTCCGCCAAGAGGACCACTAAGGAATTTCGTGATAGGCTGTCCCAACACTTCTTCCAGCATTTTGCCTGTTGTTCCTGTGGCATACAAACGGTGCTTGGCTAAAGCCGTTTTATTGTAAACAGCCCATTCAGTCAGTTCACTTTTTTTATTATCATGGGCAACCAGCGCAATGCGCTTGCGAGCAGACATTTTACGGTTATGCATATCTTCTTTTTTATTAATACACGGTAAGACAAAAGGTAACTGAAGTTTTTTAAGAAGATTATAACAAGTGCCAAAAAATTTATCTGGAGTAACGGCGTTGATATCGGCACACATTTTGTTAATATACCGGCTCATTGCGGCTTACTAACCACATTAATGTACAAATTTTTCTGGCTTACTTTAACGATGGGTTTCATTTGCTTTGCATCCCTTGGACAGCAACCAAATGATTCTTCTATTAATCAGCAAACCCAAGTAGCTGTTGGGTCTTCAGTATTTTTGAATTTCTCCTATACGATTAAAGAATTTAATAAGGTGATCCTGCAATGGGCTATCAGTAGTGAGTCCAGTAATGATTATTTTGTTGTTGAGCACGGCAGGGACACCAGCCTTTTTGAAGCCGTGGGAATCCTGAAAAGAAAGGGTGCGGTGGCGCAATATGAGCTGGTGGACAATAATCCTTCCAACGGAACCAATTACTACCGCATCAAATGCACAGATAGCGGCGGGCTTGTC
>DATMMJ010000244.1:0-6506 GCA_035569795.1 Puia sp.
TCAAGAATTTAAATCCAAAAAAAGAAGCACAAACAACAATCGAGAGTGAAAAAGCGAACCACAATAAGCGCTTTTTGTACTTTTCCCCCTTCTTTGTATCGGTGGCCGCATCTTCGGGTCGAGGTTCGTAATCCACATTTAGATGCTGCATTCTTTCAATATGTCTGTTGAACGCATGATGTGCCTCTTGCTGACCAGAACCTTGTTCAGACCGCCAAAGGTCAATAATGGCTTGCATGGGATAGTGTAGCTCGGGGCTTTTGCGCAGCTCCATTTCAAGCTCCTGCAATTCATCTTCCATGGCTTCTCCAGAAAGCTTTTTAGCAATAAGATTCCAGATATAATCTTGTTCCATAAGCGTTGGCTGCTTATCAAAGACAGTCAGTTAATCAGAAACCCCCAAAGAAAAGTTAATTTTTTTGAATTTATTTTGAATGGCCAATAGTGGAAGCAACTGTTCTGGTGATATCAAACTTAATAGCAGTGCCTATTTTCCGCACGGCTATGGCAACCTGGTTTTCCACTGTTTTTACGGAGATATGCAAAACCTCAGCCACTTCCTTGTACTTCATCCTGTCTTCTTTAACCAGTTTAAATACCAACCTGCAGCGTGGGGGGAGTTGTAGGATGGCTTTGTGTATAAGCAACATCATGTCAGAGGTGATGAGCATTTGCTCAGGGTCTGAATAGCTGCTCTTCAGATTAGTGGAGAATTCTTCGATATCAGTAAAACGGTGGTGCTTTTGGTTTTCTACATAATTTAATGCAGTATTTCTTGTAGCAACATACAAATACACTTTTAGGTTCTCAATTCCAGAAAGTGACTTCCGCTTTTCCCAAACTTTAATAAAGACATCTGAAATTATTTCCTCCGATAACTGTTTTGACTTGACAAAGTTCCATGCAAAATGATACAAATAGCTATACAGCCCGGTGTATAGTTCCTTGTAGGCCTGCTGGTCTTCAAACCTGACAATGCGATTTTGCAGATATTCAATCCTTTCGGCAGCAATCATTGATTAAGCAATAAGTCTAATACAATATTAAGAAGAAAAAACATTCTTATTAAGCTTTGACAATTTTCTTTGGCGGATAGCTGCTTTTATTTCGCTGCTTGACATTATTCTTTATTTTTGCAGCTCTTAAAAAAAATAGGTAGGACCCTTAGCTCAGTTGGTTAGAGCATCTGACTCATAATCAGAGGGTCGTTGGTTCAATTCCAACAGGGTCCACATTGCAAAGATTATAGAGCGGATATATCGGCCCATGGCGATTGTTGTGGGTTCTTTGTCTATGGGTTCTTTAACCTTTTATTAACCCTAAGAAAAATACATTTGTTGCATCAATAAAAATTATGAAGAAACTTTTTACCGTATTAGCTGCGCTTACCATCATTACTACTGTTTTTGCCCAAAAAAAAGATACCATTATAGTCAATGCGCCTAGTGTGGCGCAACCTAATAAGAAGGATTGGAGCAAAATTGACCTTTCCCACCGCGCCAATGACCATTTCATGCTTCAGATTGGTTACGATAACTGGAATGGCACACCCGATACGCTGAGTATTACCGGTTTTTCAAGAAGTTTCAATTTTTATTTTATGTTGGATTTCCCTTTCAAGTCTGACCCAAGATTAAGTGTGGGAGCCGGGCTTGGCATAGGGAATAGCAACGTCTTTTTTAAGAATCAGCCTGCTCCTATAAACGTGCTGCCGCAGCAGGACGGAGGTGGTGGCTCTCATTTTAAAAAATACAAATTGGTCACTACTTATTTAGAGATCCCCCTTGAGCTTCGATTTGCTCTTGACCCAGAAAACACCAACAAAAGCTGGAAGTTTGCGCTGGGCGTAAAAGTAGGAACCATGCTCAGCGCCTATGCAAAGGGTAAAAGCGTAGAAAATGGTGCTGGCCAGGTACAAGATGCCTCAGTGTATAAAGTAAGCAACAAATCAGATTATAACAATATTAAACTAGCTGGCACTATGAGAATAAGCAAAGGACCATTTGGTGTTTTTGGCCAGTACAACATAACAAGTTTGATTAAGGGCACTGTTGGACCCATAGTTTATCCGTTTTCCTTTGGCATTTGTTTCAGTGGGTTGTAATGGAATGCAATAGGTTGATTTAATTTTTAAAAATGACGTTGCGGATATCTTAAGTGATATTCGCTTTTTTATGTTCGTTTCAAAGAAATCCATCGTTAATTGATAGAAAAGAAAAATACCATTCAAAAAGAAGAAAAAGCGATCCTTGTGGGTCTCGTGCAGCCATTGCAAAATGAGCACGCCTTGAAAGAATATATGGATGAGCTTGCATTCCTTGCTGAAACGGCGGGAGCTATTGCAGTGAAAAGATTCACTCAAAAACTCCAGCATCCCGATAGCAAGACCTTTATCGGCAAAGGGAAACTGGAAGAAATCAAAGATTATATTTCTGGAAGAGAAGTTACGGTTGCCATATTTGATGATGAGCTCTCGGGTTCACAGATAAACAATATTGAAAAAATCCTTGAAGTAAAAACAATTGACCGCTCCGATCTAATCTTAGACATCTTTGCAAGCCGCGCAAAAACAGCACAGGCAAAATTGCAAGTCGAATTAGCTCAATACCAATATATACTGCCGAGGTTGCGTGGGATGTGGAAACATCTTGAGCGTTTGGGCGGAGGCATTGGAACAAGAGGCCCGGGAGAAACGGAAATCGAGACCGACAGGCGAATAGTGAAAGATAAAATTGCATTATTACGCAAACGCCTATCCGTAATAGACAGGCAGGCCTTTACCCAACGAAAAGACCGCGGAGAATTTATCCGTGTCGCCTTAGTGGGTTATACAAATGTGGGCAAATCAACCATCATGAATTTGCTCAGCAAGAGCGATGTCTTTGCAGAGAATAAATTATTCGCCACCCTTGACACGACGACCAGAAAAATAGTTTTTGAGAACACCCCTTTTTTGCTAAGCGATACGGTTGGCTTTATCCGCAAACTGCCCCATCATTTGGTGGAAAGTTTTAAAAGCACGCTGGATGAAGTGCGGGAAGCAGATATCCTCTTACATGTCGTTGATCTCTCACACCAGCAATACGAGGAACAAATGGGTGTGGTGAACAAAACCCTGCAGGAGATTAAGGTGTCTGACAAGCCCGCCATTTTCATTTTTAATAAGATTGACCAGTACGAAAAACAAACTTTCGACGAATGGCTTGATGACGGTGTTAAAAAGGAAATGATGAATGAACTCCAGGAGAAATGGGGGAATGAGACTCGTGGGAACTGCGTCTTTATCTCTGCAACAGAAAAAAGAAATATTGATGTATTGCGGGCAACCATCCTGAGTAAAGTAAGAACCCTTTATAAGATAAGATACCCTTATAAAACAGAATATATTTTCTGATGTTTTGGAAAAAATATAACTGGCATAAGGTCGCAAATCTCGAGACGGAGATAATATTAAACCGCAATGGGATAGCCACTGTTGAAATCGATGGCAAAAAAATTTGTGTTGCAAAATTTAAAAATGATTGGCACGCATTCGCATACAATTGCCCTCATGCAGGAGGCGTTATGGCTGACGGGTATATTGATTTATCAGGCAATATTGTTTGTCCCATCCACGGTTACAAATTCGGCTTACAAAACGGGCGCAGTAAAACGGGTGAAGGCTATTGTCTCAAAACCTATCGCGCGGAATTAGGAAAGGATGGTTTTTTTATCGGTATAGAACAAAACAAAGGAACCTAATGAAAAAACTTGTTTCTTTCTTAAAATATAGGTTTTGTAAAAAAGGGAAAATGCTTATTTTTGCAGCCCTTTGGGAAATTCCTGCTTAGCTCAGTTGGTTAGAGCATCTGACTGTTAATCAGAGGGTCGCTGGTTCAAGTCCAGCAGCAGGAGCTAAACAAGAGATTTCTAGATCTCCGAAAAACGCAAGAATGAACCAAACCCGCACCAGCACAAGCTGATTGCGGGTTTTTCATTTTTATCATTCCCGTTAAAACCCGCTGATTCCCGCTATTTTTTTTTCGGTTTTATTACGATTTTTCACGTTCAAATTGACCTATTTTTGAGGAGAGCGTGAGGATGAACCTGAAGAGCAATGATACGAGTACCTACTATTTCTGTCAAGCACAATTGGCGCAAAGCACCTAACAGGAGCGGGCTTTACCCCGTCCATATTAGTGTCTATCTTACGGGTGAGCATGCCCGTTACTACCCTGTGAAGCTGCCCGCAAAGGTCCACGCGAACCAGTGGTCGGGCAAAGAGAACCACTGGGTGAAGCCCAACCACCCGTTTTATTTTGAGATCAATTCGAAGATTGCCGAAACTGTTCACAAGCTTTATGAGCTTGTGAAAAGATATTATACGCAGAACAAGGCGGTCACTTTTTACGCGATAGAAAAAGAACTCATGCTGCGAGGTGAACGGAACATTTTCAATGATTATTTCAGCAATTATATAATGCACCCTCCAGAGACAGTGAAACTAGACGATGTGACATGGGAGAAATACAGTGCTTGTCTTTTGCATATTAACAATTTCCAAGGAAAAATCTCATTCGCTGAGATCGATGAAACGCTGATCGCTCGTTTCAAGAATTACCTTGCGAACCTAAAGGGACGGAATGGGAAAATGGACTCGTCAACCATCAAATCATATTTCGATAAGCTTAAGGTGGTGCTAAAATACGCCGCAAGGAAAGATCACTTTTTAGACATAAGAGACGTTGAAAATTATTTTGAGGACATCAAAATCAGTGCCCCGCAAAAAAAAGAAGGCCAGCACCTTGAGATAGAAGAGATACAAAAATTAAAAGCACTGATATTTGATAAAAAAGACCAAAGCTTAGAAAGAGACCGTGATCTTTTTTTGTTCCAGGTATATACAGGCTTTTATTACAATGATGTTCAGGTGCTCACAAAAGACCAACTTCATAATGATATAGAGCAAGGGCATTATATCATCGGGGAAAGAGATAAAAACGGGAACCCGATGATCATACCATTATTTAAATTCCCTTACGCTGCAGAAATCATTCGTCGCTATCGCGATAACAATACTCATCATGATCTTCTTTTCAAAAAAGAAATATTTATTGAAGTACAAGCATACAATCGCAATCTCAAACTATTAGCGAAAAAAGCAAAAATTGTTCGCGCGCTTAGCAATAAGACCGCAAGGCACACAAATGCACAGATGTGGATCCGCTTCGGTGCAGACCGGCCTGTGCTTTCTAAGATGATGGGGCATGAGAAGGAACAAACCACACAGAATTATTATAAAGTTGGCCTGCGAGAAATCATAGAAGGAACAAAAGCCGTTGACTTCAAAAGATTAGAGATATAATTTCAATTATTGATTGTTAGTCTAGTCCCGACAGGGATACAAAATATATTGATAATTAATTAGCTATAAAGAAACCTTAAAACATTTCGGAAAGTCCAAATTGAATCAAAATTACAAATAACTTCCCTCAATGCATCGCTCGAATTAAATTAAAGATTTGGAAAGATTGGTCATGCTAAATTTTTAAGCGTCTGTTTTTTTCCCTTAATACATCTGAAAGCAATGTTCTTAAACTGCATTGAAAGGAATACCAGTAAAATATCCCGACCTTTACTAGCAAAATTATTGCATGAAAAAAATCATTCCTTTGATCCTTCTGATCCCTGCATTATGTTTTTCACAAAAAAATCTCCCAAGGTTCGAAAATGACACTCTTTTCACATCATGTGGCTATAAAATATATCAAGGGTCAACTCTTAATATGTCGCATGGAAGTGACGGGAATGGAACTTTCAGGTTTTTTAAGATTTATTCTGGTGACCACCACAGGCTTTCCGGTAATTCGATACTAATTAAAAAAGTAAAAGGATATAAAATATCTGCCCTTGGCAATGGCTATGTAAGGATCGCCGGCACTATAACTTTTAAGGATGGTAGCAAAGAAAGCATTGACCTCGCAGTAAATTTTGATAGGGCAATCGAAGGCTTTCCTGGTCTGCAGCCAGAACTCATCGTGCCGGATGAATTTAAAATGAAAAGTGGGCTGGCCGAAAAACTGAAATCGCTTGACGATCTTTATAAAGAAAACCTCATCACAAAAGATGAATACGAGGCCGCAAAAAAGAAATTGCTGAATCAATAAAGATGTGGTTGACGATTTTAAAAAAGTTTCTGTTATATCGATGCGTGAATTGAAAAAAGAAGAAAAAATAAATTCAAAATGAATTGGAAAATAATAATAGGCATTTTGCTGATAATAGGTGGAGGACAAGAGTTCTTTTCTGTCATGCATAATACTCAGCCATTGGCCGGAGAATTAGGATGTATTACTTTAATCGCTGTAGGAGTATTCTTAATAGTTAAGGGAAGAAGTGAACGAAGAAATAAATTTTAAAAATCACATTCGCGCATTTCGTATATAGCTGCAATAATTTTTTTTCACGCGTTTGTCCCAACTTGTATATACTGTAGCCGAAATAAAACGCTCAATAGTAATTAAATA
>DATMMJ010000245.1:0-4647 GCA_035569795.1 Puia sp.
TATCCAAAATAAAAAGTCATCCTACGTTGCCCCTTTTGTAATACTTGTGCTGGCGCAGTTATCTGATATTGCGCAAATTGAAAAAAGATTCAACATGCTCACTACAGAAGTTCAGAATGGTTTCTTTGGTAAATATATTCAGGAGCAAATTGAAGTAGCAAGAATTGGGGAGGTTGGGTCTAACGCACTTGATTTCACGCAGAGCGATACAGCGGGCAAGCCCGTCCAGCTTTCTTCATTCAAAGGAAAATATGTGCTGGTGGATTTCTGGGCATCCTGGTGCCATCCATGCAGGATGGAAAACCCCAATGTGGTAGCTACATTCAACAAATTCAAAAATAAGAATTTCACTGTACTTGGCGTCTCCTTAGATAAGGCAAAAGGCCCGTGGATACAGGCTATCAAAGACGATAACCTTACCTGGACGCAGGTAAGTGACCTAAACTTTTGGAATAATGCGGTCGCAACGAAATACCACATCCAACAGATACCGCAAAATATGCTCATCGGCCCCGATGGTAAGATTGTAGCAAAAAATCTGCGCGGACCTGATCTTGTCTCAAAACTTTGTGAGCTTCTGGGATGCAATTGAAAATAGCTCCCGATGACCACCTACAAGATATTAGGAACCAGGGCCCACTCGGGTCAGAAATGGGTCCTGGTTTTTATTGTACAGTTCAAATTTCTTATTTCGTATACTTTTAGATAGTTATATCTAAATAAATCCCTATATACTCAATTAATATCTTTGCCTTCCTGGGCAGACTTTATCATCTTATCAATATTGGCTTTGTTTGCAGGGTCCGGCGCCTGGGCTTGCGCTTTCATTAAATACTCAAGTGACTTTTTGTAATTGCCAATCCCAGAATAACCTCTGGCAAGGCCCATGTTTGTGGTAAACTCACCTGGATGTTTATCGTAATTCAATTTGAAGACATCAAAAGCTTCCTTGTTTTTTTTCTGAGTAAGTAGTTGCCTCGCGTACTGATGAACTTCAATTATGCCGCCAAATGGCAAAGCCGCTTTCATAACGTCCGCAGCCTCAGCCGTGCGGCCTAATTTATCAAGCACCATAGATTTGGTGGACAACGACTGAAAACTATGATCTCCGAGAAAATTAGCGCTGGTGGCGCTGTCGCTCCATTGCAAAGCCTGTTCCAGGTTGGTGTTTTTTTGGACGCACCATTGCGCTGCCTGATCCCAAGATTGCCAGGTAAAACCTTTGTCGGAGCGCAGTTCTTTTCTGAAAGATTCAACCTGCGATTTCATATAGTCAACCTCCACCTTAAACGGTATCATCAACTTTTCCCATAGCAAAGCAATGACGGCGCTGTTCTCGGTTTGGTCAATAAATTCATATTTCAGCCATTCAACACTTTTGTCAAGGGCAAGCGGTTTCACTTTCACCTGCAACATATCTTCTTTCGGGTCGTAATAAAAACTTCCCCAAGAAGAATTATTTTTTGAAAAGATGAGCGTGCATTCATTTGGATCGTAGGCAACGAAAAAACCATACTTGCCCGCAGGCAATTCATGGCCTTCAATTTTCACATCTTCTGAAAACTCGATCGTTGTATTTTCATTGGCACCAGCACGCCACGGCGCAAGTTTTGTGTTGCCGAACCCAAGATCACTGTATCCAACAGCTATTAGTTTACCCCATATTTGGCCCTCTCTTCCCTTCACTCCAGGGCGGTCGTAATGAATGACAACATCGGTTATGCCAATGCGCTCGCTAATGGATGCTTTCTTGTTTCCGCCACTAGGCAAAGAGGTAAGCTGGGCCTGGGCAGAATCCAGCAATGCAAGATGCAGCAAAGCAATTGCCAAAAGAATATTCATAATCTTTTTCATGTGCAAGTTTTTTATCGGTTAACAATATTAATATGCTATACCCAAATATAGATTTACTTTCTCCCGACCGAAAGAATTTTACACCGAAGCAGGACAAATGGGATATGAAGGCGGTTATTTAGGATAGGTGGTTTATCTGTTCCCCTTGTAATCAAACCAGGCAATTAAATTTCGCTGTTTGCTTGTGCTGTTAGCCGAACTCTCTAAAAAAGTGCCGGCAAATTTTATTAACTATTTAAGGTGGGCTTTTACATGCTGCAACCAAGATTTCAAGCCCATATTGTAAGGCTCAGGTTTTCTATGCCAGACAAATATAAAAATGATGAATGCTGCATATGCCGATTGAGTCGTTACCACCTGCAGCTCTTGTAGCTCTACTTTAATAGTGTGGACTATCCGCTTCCGAGGATTAGTGGCAGGGCATGTAAGCTTCTGATTATTTGGCAATTCAATAAGCGTCCCTTTCCCAAACAAGGGGCTTCTGCAACCCAAAGTAAAATTGATTATTGGTATCCTTGTTTCATCAATTGCCTTTTGTACAGCTGCACTGCATTCTCATATCCCAGATATAATGCGTCGCAAATTAAAGCGTGACCTATGGAAACTTCGTCCAGCCCAATAATATTGTCGGCAAAAAATTTCAAATTATTGAGGTCAAGGTCGTGTCCGGCGTTGAGTCCCAGGCCCAAGTTTTTTGCGCATTCCCCAGCAGCAACATAGGGAGCGATTGCTTTTTCTTTATTGATCAAGAATTCTTGTGCATACCCTTCAGTGTATAATTCAATCCGGTCAGTGCCGGTTTGGGCAGCCGCTTTTATCATTTTAATATCCGGATCAACAAAAATAGAGACGCGAATCCCTGCTGTCCTGAAAACCGGGATGATCTCACTGAGATATTTTTTGTGGGCAATAGTATCCCATCCGTGATTAGAGGTGATTTGATTCAACGCATCGGGAACCAGAGTCACCTGTGTTGGCTTCACATTGAGAACCAAGTCTACAAATTTTTGCTCCTGTGAATTGCCTTCTATATTAAATTCGCCTGAGATTATTTTTTTGATGTCATAAACATCCGTATACCTGATATGCCTTTCATCTGGCCTGGGATGAACCGTCACTCCATCTGCTCCGAACAATTGGGCATCCAATGCAGCTTTCACAATGTTCGGGTTATTGCCGCCACGGCTGTTCCTTAGTGTTGCGAATTTGTTAATATTTACAGATAGTTTCACCATGCTCCAAAGTTAAAAAAGCAACACGAGACTCTCATAAATTGGAAAGGAGCCCGCTTGGGCTCCTGTTTTCCAGATAAACGTCCATCAAATTTAAATCTATCATTTGAATTAATTTTTTTTGAAGAACCATTACTCCATAACCTGATATCTGATAGATAAGATACCGATTGCAATTAAATCTTGCTTTGGAGCAATTAGTAGTCAGGTAATTAATTTACCTCGATTTTTTGGGATAAAGATTTCTTTGATTTTTCATCAGCATGGAATCTCTATTTAGTTCTTCATTTGTAAAAGATTTCTTTGATTGATCATGTAAAGTCGGATTTTAGATCTGCTTTCATAAGGAGGTGCTTTTTATTTAATGGGGTTCGTTCTTATATTACTAATTGTTTGCCATAAATCTATTAGCATGTTATCAAGGGGTTGTAAAATCCAAATTGAAATCCAGTCTATTTTTGGGAATTTATCGACCCCATGGGGAAAGTGCAGTGGCCTAGAAACGTGCTACAAGTTTCAGGTTTAATAAACGGGGTGTCAGGCGCTGCGGAATCGCATAGGTGGTGTTGGAAAAATCTTTTATGAGCAAATAAGAAATGGTATTCGCCCGGTCAATCAGATTGAATACTTCCAATGTTGCCCAAATATTCTCAAAATTTCGGAACGGGGAATGGCTGCGACGATTGCTTTTTTCACCATCTAACAACAATGCGCTAAAGCCAACATCCAGGCGGATGTAGGAAGGGATAGTCAATGCATCACGATAACGGACACTGCCGGGAATGCTATAAGGCATATTGCTGCCATATATTAGGTTCATATAGAATTTTAGATTCTTGTTTGTAGGCAGATAGTCCTGAATATACATTCCAAGTGTAAGCAGGCGGTCAGTCGGCCTTCGGATCCATCCTTGTTGCACTTTGGTGCTATCCGTGGGCTGATTCACTGAATCCAGGGAGTAATTATAGTAAAATGCGTTGTTTACTTTTTCCATGGTCCTCATAACGCCAATGCTTATCCAGCTTTCTGCATCCTTAACTAATTCCCCAAACAATCTTGTTTCAATACCGGCAGCATAAGCCTTTGCATCGTTCAAGCCGAAATATTGAATGTGCACATTGCTGATATCATACGGATCCACTCTTGTCATGGCTTTATAATATCCCTCTGTTGCAATGCGGAAAGGGCGGTCATTCAGCTTAAAATTAAAATCAAAGCCTGCTGACGCCTGCCAACTCCGCTGGGCTTTAAGATTTTCATTCAGGGTGCCATCAGGTCTTACCATCTCGCGGAAAAAGGGGGGCTGATCATAAATGCCCAGTGATGCGCGGTATACAATATCTTTTTTTGCAACTTTTGGTTTCCAGGAAAACCCAATGCGCGGTGAAACCAAAAACTCATTATTCAAATTGTTGTAGTTGTATCTGGCTCCGGCTTGCAATGTGAAATCGTTTGCATTTTTAAACACGATATTATCCTGCACAAAACCAGTTAGCCTCGTGATCCCGATATTATTATTTGCCTGTACATAGTTACTTAGATTCACTGCGCCCGGAGTATA
>DATMMJ010000246.1:0-2207 GCA_035569795.1 Puia sp.
TGGGCACCCACCCACAAAAAAACGGAGCCTTGGCGGTTCACTGTTTTTACAGGTGAGGGCTTGCATAAATTAGCAGAGTTCCAATCTGCATTGTATAAAAAAAACGCTGGAGAAAAGTTCAAGCTGGCCGTGTTTGAAAAATTATTGACTACTCCTGCAGCCTGTTCCCACATTATTTCCATTGGTATGAAACGAAGCACAGACGTGCCAATCCCCGAAATGGAAGAAATTGCCGCCGTCGCCTGCGCCGTGCAAAATCTGTATTTGTCGACTGCTGCCTATGGGCTTGGGGGTTACTGGACAACGGGTGGCATTACTTTTGATGAGGAAGCAAAAGAGTTCTTCGGTTTGGGAAAAGAAGACAAATTACTTGGATTTTTTTATCTAGGTTATATTGAAATCCGTTCAGCGAAAGCAACACGCGGTCCAATAGAAAATAAAACTGTCTGGGTCAGGAGCTAATATAAATTTTGGTAATTTTAAGGGATATAGCAACTGGGGTGACAAGACACACAAAAAGGGTCAGGAAATCTAGGGAGTTGCGTCCTCCAATCCAAAGAATTAAACTAATCCGTAGCTTCGGGGTATTCAGAGGTTCCTTCAAGTAAAAAATTATATTGCAAAATCTTAATAATCAATTATTGTCGTCAACTTTAAAAAATAAAATCATCATGAAAAAAGTAAGTTTCTTTTCGCTTGCACTAGCAATTGGGTTTGCTGCTTGCAATGGCAGTGGAGATAAGAGTAGTACTACGGACTCCACAGCAACCACGGTAAGCACGGATACCACGCACCACGCAGTAGATTCATCACAAATGATAACACCCTTGCCCGATGTGCCTGCTGGCGCAAAAGTCTTTTTCAAAAACCTAAAGACTGGCGCAACTGTTAAATCACCATTTAAAGTGGAGTTTGGTGTTGAAGGCATGATGCTGGACACGGCCGGCGCGATTAAACCCGGCTCTGGTCACCATCATTTATTAGTTGATGCAGGCGATTCAACTCCCATAGGCATGGTGGTTGCAAAAGATTCAACGCATCTGCATTTTGGCAAGGCGCAGAAAGAAACCACGCTCACATTAGCTCCCGGTGAACATACGCTCACACTTCAGTACGCTGATGGTATACATCGCTCTTATGGGAGCAAGCTGGCTGCTAGCATTAAAGTGAAAGTGAAATAAACGAATCAATCATTCGATAAAACTCTTTGCTGTAGGATGAGCAAAGGGTTTTTTATTTTAGGCTATAATCTACAAACTCGCTTTATTCAACAACTCAACCGCCTCATTTTCCAGCTTTAGTCCAGTTGCACGAATCAACTCATTCAACTGCTCAACTGAAGTGGCGCTGGCAATAGGTGCGGTTATGCTTTGCCTTGAAAGCACCCATGCAAGCGCAACAGATGCCTGATTGGCATTATACTGTTTTGAAACTTCATCGAGCGCGTGCAAAATGCGGAAGCCACGATCATTCAGATATTTCTTAATACCAGCACCCCGTTTGCTTTTATTTAAATCACTTTCCGACCTATACTTGCCCGTTAGAAAACCACTGGCGAGTGAATAGTAAGTAATCACGCCAATATTATTTTGCAAACAGGTTGGTTCAATTTCCTTTTCATAGGCTTCACGGTCGTACAAATTGTATAATGGCTGGAAAGACTGATAAGAAGGATAGCCATGTTTTTTACTTGCTTGGAGAGATTTTTTAAATCTATCCGGCGACAGATTGGAAGCGCCAATCCATTTTACTTTCCCTTGCTTCACCAATTGCGCGTATGCATCAAGCGTTTCATCCACCGGCGTTTTATCATCATCCCAATGCGTTTGATACAGATCAATATAATCTGTTTGCAGTCGCAACAGTGAGTCTTCCGCTGCCTGAATAATGTATTTTTTACTGAGTTCTCTATGACCCAGCCCCATGTCCCCCCCGACTTTTGTGGCAATGATCATTTTATCGCGGTTGTTCCGCATACGCATCCATTTGCCAAGAATGGTTTCGGATTCTCCACCCGTATTGCCAGGTGCCCAGCGGGAATACACATCAGCGGTATCTATAAAATTAAATCCTGCTCCTGCAAAAGCATCTAATATTGTAAATGAGGTGGTCTCGTCAATCGTCCATCCAAAAACATTGCCACCGAGTGCAAGCGGTGCAAATTCAAGATCAGAATCTCCCAGTTTCCTTTTTGCCATTTATTAATT
>DATMMJ010000247.1:0-4558 GCA_035569795.1 Puia sp.
AACACCGAGATTCTTTCTGATTGGACCAACAGTCTTTAATGCGGGGTGAAAAAGGGGCGCGTGCAAAAAACAGATATTTGCCTCATCCATTTCTTTTTTCAATCTACCAGAGTCATTTTTAAATTTATATCCGAGCTGCTCCATCACGTTCGATGCCCCGCTGATAGAGCTAGCGCCATAGTTACCATGTTTTGCAACTTTCTGTCCTGTGCCTGCAACCACAAAACAGGCTAGCGTCGAAATATTGAATGAGTTCTTACCATCGCCGCCTGTGCCAACAATATCAATGGCTTCGGCACCATTTAAGTCCACCCGGACACATAATTCAAGCAAAGCATCACGGAAACCTTGCAATTCATCAATGGTAATACTGCGCATAAGGTATACAGTTATGAAGGATGCGATCTCGCTCTCGTTATATATCCCTTTGGAAATATGCAGCAAGACTTCTTTTGCCTGATCCCGGGAAAGAGATTTGTGTTCGAATAAATATTGTAATATTTTTTTCATTATCTAAAATTGGGATTGATGAGATTATTGGGATAATAGCGGATCCTGGATAATGTCCGCATTGTCCCTTTTGTTAGTGAATCGGTGAAATTTCCATCGCCTGCCCGCAAAATTAATTAACACAGCAATTTGAAGGGTAGTTACTTCCGGAATATCCACTTGATGTCGGCTATTCATATCATCCATTTTTGTTACTTTTTTTGACTGCCCGCTGATTTTTTTTCCAATAAAAAAATAAACTATCCATCCTCCGCAACTTTCTCTTAGCATTTCAAGCAAGCCAGTTCCGCATTATCCGTTCCCCATTTGGTGTAAGTACACTCTCCGGATGAAACTGTACTCCCTGCACATCATATTTTTTATGCTGCAAAGCCATGATATAATTGTTATCGTCTCTTGCTGTTACTTCCAGTTCACCTGGAAAATGCTCTTCACTAACGATCCAGGAATGGTAACGGCCAACTAGGATCTCATTTTCCAAGCCGCCAAACAAATCCATTCGAGAACGGCAAATGGTGACCGGCGCATTGGTGGCAAGGGCAATTGGCGACTGGCCATTGACTATTGACTTTTCCTCGATCATAACCTGCACAGGGGTGGCCACACCATGATAAACTTTTGACAGATTAATCAGTTTGCCACCAAATGCTTCTGCAATGGCCTGATGCCCCAAACACACGCCAAGTATGGATTTAGTAGCTGCGTATTCTTTTATCAAGGTTAATAATAATCCTGCTTCTTCAGGAATGCCTGGTCCGGGAGAAAGAATTATTTTATCATACTCTTTCACTTTTTCCAGTGCAATCTGATCGTTACGATACACATCAATTTTCTGATGCAGGATTTTCTCCACGAGATGCACAAGGTTGTAAGTGAAGGAATCGTAATTATCAAGAACAAGTATTTTCATTTTTTTAGCGTAGTTTAATTCATCATTTGATAAAGTGAACCGTTCTCAGCTGAATCAGCCTTTCAGCGTATATTCCTGGCAGCTTCAATGGCTTGTTTGAGTGCTCCTAATTTATTTTTTACTTCCTGCAATTCGCTCTCTGGCTGCGATGCAGCTACAATGCCAGCGCCTGCCTGATAGTATAAGGTGTTCTGTTTACTTAAGAATGTCCTTATCATAATTGCATGCGTGCATGACCCATCGAATCCCATGAAGCCAATACAACCGCCATAGTAGCTGCGCATTGTTGGTTCGAATGCATGTATCAGTTGCATGGCCCTAAATTTTGGCGCGCCGCTTAATGTGCCAGCCGGGAATGTTACCGCTAGTAGTTCAAAGGGGTTGGAATTATTCTTCACATTTCCTTTCACTTCACTTACCAGGTGAATGACATGCGAATAATATTGGACCTGACGATAATGCACAACCGTAACCTCGTCGCACAGCCTGCTCAGGTCATTGCGTGCCAGATCAACTAACATCACATGCTCGGCATTTTCTTTTGCATCGTTGAGTAGTTTTTCCGACATCTGCTGATCGATCTCATCATCGCCACTGCGCTTGAAAGTTCCTGCAATCGGGTGCACAACCGCTTTCCCATTATGTATCAGCAATTGGGATTCCGGCGATGAGCCTATCAATTTATAATCTCCATAATCAAAGAAAAACAAATATGGAGACGGATTGATATTGCGGAGTGCCCGGTAGACGTTAAATTCATCGCCGCTGAAATTTTGCTCAAACCTTCTGCTCAGTACAATTTGAAAAACATCCCCACGATAGCAGCTAGCAATGCCTTTCTTCACCATTTGCATATATTCATCATCGGTCATGTTCGAGGTTTCCTCTCCTTTTGGCTGGAAAGGATATACTGGAACATCTTTACTCTTGATGAGAGACTCTACCATCTGCAATTCGCTCTCTAATCCGTTTACCAGATTCTCGCACAGATACAGCTCATCTTTAAAATGATTGATAGCAATTACGTACTGGTATAACCGGTAACGCATGAGAGGGATAGCGGTGAGCTGTGTGCCCTCGACTGTGAAAGTAATCGTATCAAAAAACTGAACCGCATCAAATGTAGTATAGCCAAAGAGTCCCTGTGCCGCTCGCACAGGTTTTTCGGTTGCAAGGGGAACATCAAAACGATTCATGAAATTCCACAAAAGTTTTGGCACTTCACCCGGATTAGAAATTGCGATTTTTTCGGGGTGCAGGCCCGGAAGCTTAAACTCAATATTTTTTGTATCACTGATCTCAATACCCGCAACTGCGTTAATGCAAATGAATGAGTAGCTGTTTTCTGCCGCATGGTAATCGGTGCTCTCCAGCAAAATGGTATCGCGCAACCTGTCGCGCAGACGAAGGTAAATGCCAACCGGAGTATACACATCGGAAAGCATTTTTTTGAAGCTCGTTCTGATCTCAATTTTTTTCATACCTGTCTACATATTTTTTTGTTATGGCAGCGGTTGCGCTCGTTTATTAGCTATTAGGCCGGTGATTTTTGGTGATAACTCTGATTGTCTTGATACTAGTTTTTGAAAAGTGTATCTCAGGTCAAGGTCATCAAATAAATCAGGCCAGAATCTTGGAAAACAAAAAGCCCCGAATATATCGGGGCTGAATATAGTAACACCTCATAGCAATAGCATTACACGCCCCGTCCGGAGATCGAATGCCACCACCATTGGATATTTAGTTGAAATTGTTTCATTGCGATGCAAATATGAAAGCTTTTTTGAAAACTACCAATTTTTATCTTAATTTTTATTTTCTATTTTATTATTTATGCAGCCCCAACAACTCAACCAGTCAACGGCCCAACGATTACTTTCGCTAGACTTTCTTCGTGGTTTTATCATGGTGCTGCTTGCACTGGAGAGCACAGGCTTGTATGAACATTTGTTTATTGCAACAGAAAAGCAGCCAATTTGGAACAAAATATTTCAGCAATTTTTCCATCACCCCTGGAATGGACTTAGGTTCTGGGATCTCGTTCAGCCCTCCTTCATGTTTATGGCAGGTGTCGCCATGGCGTTCTCACTAAGAAAACAAATGGAGCAGGGAATGACCTGGCAACAATCTTTCAAAAAAATATTGAAAAGGTGTTTCTGGCTTTTTTTCTGGGGCGTACTTGATTACGCGGTCCGCCCAGATGGGTTGTCGTTTGAACTCTGGGACGTGCTTACGCAGCTTTCATTCACTACTTTAGTTGCATTCCTTATTTTCAGGTGGAAAGCCGCTGGACAAATTGTTTTTTGCGCCGGATTATTACTATTGACTGAAATCCTGTATCGTCTGATGCATATACCAAACTTTGACCAGCCGTTTACTGACCAGCATAATTTCGGGAACTATGTTGACCTGAAATTAATGAATAAGATCAACGATGGCGGATGGGTTGCTATCAATTGCATCCCAACGGCGGTGCACACGATTGCAGGTGCCTTGGTGGGTAAACTATTAATAAATGGAAAAAACAAGATCAGCACTCTTTTGCTCTGGGCATCAATCTGCTTTACACTTGGATACGGGTTGGATTTTTTGGGGATAACGCCCATCATTAAACGCATTGCTACTTCCTCTTTTACCCTGGCTTCTCTTGGCTGGTGCTTATGCTTTCTGTCTCTAAGCTATTGGTGGATTGATATCAAAGACCACAGAAATTATTTGAAATTCTTCACTATTGTTGGGATGAATTCCATCTTTATTTATTTATTTTTTGAGATTGTGGGCGACAGATGGTTCACGGGATATATAACTGCTATCACTAGCGGACTACTTACAATTATAAGCACACCAGAAACACTGAAATTAATTATCAGTTCGATAAGCGTGTTTGCTTTGGAATGGCTGCTATGTTATTTTTTGTATAAGAAAAAAATATTTTTTAAATTATAACTCACCGATACCCAATTTTAATATGGCTTTAAAAGAAGACTACAGGCCCAAAAATTCTCTCCGGCATCCTAGACTCCCTTTTTGTCTCCATCTTCGCACCTACTGGCTCCCCGGGGTGTCTTAATGGCTGGTATATTATCATTACATCATAGGCATAACCTGCTAATCGCAAATCCACATTTCTCGGGAGCA